>JAZQGK010000193.1:0-11470 GCA_045539975.1 Candidatus Scatosoma sp.
ACCGCTTGGCCTCCGACTTCATTAAGGCGTGTGATAAGGTGGCGGTTATGATTTGCCCCAGCGCGACCAACTATATGAAAAATCTGTTTGATACCTCTAACAGCGAATCGAAGACTGCGCTCGAAGGTTGGCATAACTACTGCGCAGATTTGATGATTTGGATGTATGACGCAAACTTCACCAATTACGTAGAATATCATCCGACACTTACGGGAATTATTGCAGATAACGTTTATAAGATGAAACAGCTTGGCGTAAGCTACATCATGATAAACGGTGCGTATAATGCAGACGGTATGTGGGATGATAAGCTTCGCGCTTACGTTTACAGCGAATTGCTGTACAACTTCGATGAAACGAAGTATAAGGCAGGCGCAGACGCTTACGTCAACGAAATCGTTGCCGAATATCTTGCAGCGTATTATGGCGAATATGCAGACGAAGTGCAAGAAATTATCAATTTGTATCAGAATGGGGTTAACGCTCAAACGTTGTCGGCGAACAGCTCTTTGGCGAAGAAGCTGGATATAGCGGACGTTCAAGAGATGGAAACGTTGATTAACAACGCAATCTCCGATAATACTGATGCGACAATGGAAAAACGTCTGTATGCGATCAAAGCCAGCGTATATGCAACTTGGTACGAAATGGAAAAAACTTCACTGGGAACGTGGAGCAACAGTACGAAAAAGGCTACGTTAAAAGACGCTTGCAATCAAGCAGGCATCACGCAGTGGTCGGAAACGCAAACGGTTACGGATAAATTCGGTTCTTAAAGCAATATCAATCATAATTGATTTGCGGAGAAAGGTAATAAAATGAAAAAAATAAGTAGTTTAATTTTATCTATCGTATGTCTTATGTCGGCGGCGACTTTCGCCGCCTGCAAGGACGGCGGAGATAACAGCAGTAGCGTAAATACGCAGGAAAGTTGTGAACACAGCTTTGCTGATAAGTCGTTTGCTTGTACGGATAGAGTTTGCTTGATTTGCGGTGAAAAGGTAAAAGCAAGCAGCAATCATACGTATAAGGCGGTTGCGAATATTGCGCCTACCTGCATAGAAAACGGATATACCCTGAATAAGTGTGAGTGCGGTGCAACGATGAAAAATAATACCGTAAAAGCGCTTTCGCATAATTTTGGGGAATATATCGAAACGGTTGCGCCTTCCTGCCATTCGGTAGGCGTTAAGACGGCGGAATGTTCCCGTTGTGAAGAAACGGACAATACGTACGAAGCGGCTTTGCCGCACCAACTCACATTGGTGGAACAGGTGGCGGAAACGTGTACGGAAAACGGTTACGAAAAATACCATTGTTCGATTTGTAATGAGGACCTTTATCAAAATTACGTTCGCGCCACGGGGCACACGTCGGACGTTGTTAGTGAAAAAACGGTGCAGGCAAACTGTGAGCAAGACGGATATGAAGAATATAAATGTTCCGTTTGCAGCGAAACGTATTATGAAAACATAACGCCCGCATTGGGACATAGTTGGACGGAAAGCGGTTGTACACGATGCGGTATGGATAGCAAGGCGTTGTGGCTGACGGAAAAAGAGGGGTACGATGGCGTAGTGCAATACACCAACGGAAAGGGTTGGAAAGTATCTACTGACAACAATGACAATTACGCGTTTGCGCTTTCCAAGGATGAAATTGCAAAGCAAATGGTAAACGGCGCGAAAAAGATTACGTTGGTATTTGGCGGCGCATTTGACGGCGTGGATTACGGCACGGGTAATCCTGTGAATTGTAAAATAAACGTAGTGCCTAAAAATGTAAAAGGCGAGGATGTATGGGATTACGCTGCAAAATTTATCAGCCAGTTTATAGATAACGGCGACGGTACGTATTCTGTGGAAATCAATTTGACAAACGAGAGCTATCTCTTTACTGAAGGTGTATTTTTCTACGTCACCAACTTAGACGTTGGCGGTGTTGCTATCGGCGCTTGTTATATTCACGACATCATCTTTTCGTAAAGGGGGAAAGGTATGGAAAAACGAAAAAGAAAAACGGATAAAACGGAAAAATGGTTTATTCTTTCGTTTATGATTATTCCCGTTGTCAGCTTTCTCTTATTTTACGTTTACGTAAATATCGATTCCTTTATTATGGCGTTTCAAAAACCGCAGGGCGGGAAGCTAGTGTTTGCCGAGTTTGAAAATTTTGAATGGGTATTTGAAAAGATAAAAAACGGTTCGACGTACGAAATTGATGATTTACGCCGCGCATTTGGCAATACGTTTTTGACCTTTGCTATTCAGATGCTGATGTTTGTCGTTGGTATGCTGGTTTCCTATTTTATCTATAAGAAAATTGCAGGATATCAGGCGTTTCGCATTATTTTTTACCTGCCGACGATTTTATCGCCGATTGTTACCAGTTATTTCTTTATCGCTTTGATGAATTCGAAATTCGTTCCCGATTTATTGACGAAAATTTATCAGTTGGATTATGAAATGAAATCCCCGCTTGCGGACGGCGATTTTGCCAATAAAATGGTATTGCTTAATTTTATTTGGCTTTCGTTTCCTGCGAATATCATTCTTTGGGGCGGTACGTTTGCGCGTATTCCCGAATCGGTGTTGGAATCGGCAAAGTTGGACGGTGTTAGCTGGTTTAGAGAATTGGTACAGATTATTTTGCCTATGGTATGGCCGACGCTTGTATTGTTGTTGACAACCAATTTAGCAGGTATCTTTAGTGCGTCGGGTAACGTATTCTTGCTGACGCAAGGAGAATACGGGACGCAAACCGTATCGAACTGGATGTATCAAAAAGTACAACAGGCAAGCAACCCGTATAAATCCGACCATTTGTATCGTGTGTCGGCAATGGGTTTGATGTTGACGGTAATTTCCTGTGCGATTGCGATTTTCGTTCGTAAGGTGTTAAACAGCAAAGTAGAGGAGGTGCAATTCTGATGAACGTAGCTTCCTTATTCCAAAAGAAAAATAAGGTGAAAAAATCGGTCAGCGAGCAAATTGTACATACAATCGCCTTTATGATTTTCACTTTAGTAGCATTTTCTTATATATATCTTATTTTTTGGTGTATTCATTCGGGCATGCGCACCAACAGCGCGATAGCGAACAAACCTTTTGGCTTTGGCGAATACAACTTAAAAAATTACGTGGACGTGTTTGAAATTATTCAAACGGGCGGCACGAGCTTTGCAGGAATGATTTTCAACAGCATATATTTTTCATTCCTTGGTCCGTTCTTAACGATTTTCGTGACGGCGCAGCTTGCTTACGTTACTTCGAAATATAAGTTTTTCGGTGCAGGCGGTGTGTATTATATCGTGTTGGTTGTGATCACATTGCCGATTTACGGTACGCAATCGGCAATGTATAAGCTGTTGTATAAATTGAATTTTTTAAATTCAAGATTGATGATTTTAACGTCGCTGAACGGTTTTTCGATATACTATATGTATTTTTTCGGATTTTTCAAGAGTATGTCGTGGACATACAGCGAAGCGGCGCAGTTGGACGGCGCAAATCATTGGCAAATTTATTTCAAAATTATGCTACCGCAAGCGTTGCCTATGTTCGGAGCACTGTTTATGATGCTGTGGATTACGGATTGGAATTCCTATGCGACGGCGCTCGTATATTTACCTGAATTGCCGACGTTGGCGGTGGGTATTTACTTGTTTGAGCCGTGGGCTACGGCACATAACAGAAGCGATTTGTTGTATGCGGCTTGCGCAATCTCTATGTTGCCGCCGCTGGTGTTGTTTATGTTCTGTAACAATACGTTGATGAGCAACGTATCGATTGGCGGTATTAAAGAATAAAAAAAGGAAGGAAACAAGATGAAAAAGAGTAAAAAAATGATAGCCTTGGTGTTGGCGTCTATGAGCGCCCTTGGGTTGATGGCAGGTTGCGGTGGCGGTAATATAAACGCGGGCGACGAAAAGACGGTGCAAATTTATGCATGGGAATCGGGCTACGGTATTGAGTGGTTGCAAAAAATTGTGGACGATTTCAACGCAGGACAATCGGAATATAAAGCGGAATTAGAGTACAGCTCCAGCGCATCTACGGTAATCGATACGTTGGATTTGGGTAAATCCAACAACTACGATTTGTATTTTACTATGTTGCAGTCTTCAAAATACAACGGCGATTTTATCGATATGAGCGCGCTTTTGGATTCTGCGTCTACGGGCGAAACGGGTAAAATCCGTGATAAATATTATCCTGGACTTATCGAGGGCTTGAAGGATAAGGAAGGCAAAGAAAAATTCCTTTGCTACGGTTACGGTAACGCAAGCCTTGTTTATAACTGCGATTTGATTTCGGAAGATAAAGTACCCAACACGACCAAAGAGTTGGAAATTTTAGTGGCAGAGCTTGCAAGCACCTGCAAGCCTTGGTTGTTTTACAATGATTCGGGTATCAATGGCTATTGGAATTACTTGACCGAAGCATGGGCGGCGCAATATAACGGCTTGGATTATCATTACAACACTTTCTATAAGCTGAAAGGATTGGACGGTACTACGCCTTCAAAAGACGTTTTGCTTGCAAAAGACGGCAGATATAAGGCATTGGAAGTGATGGAAGCGGTAATCACTCCCGATACGACCCATCAACAATGTACAAACACCAACTACACGACGGTGCAAACGCTGTTCTTGGAAGGACAGGCTGCAATGACACCCAACGGCAGTTGGCTGTTGAATGAAACGGGTACGAATGCAAACGTGAACATGATGAAAGTGCCCGTTATCAGCACTATCGTTGAGAAATTGGAAGATAAAACCATGAACGACGCTACTTTGTCGCAAATTATTGATGAAGTGGACGCAGGGGTAACTTCCAGCGAGCTTTGTAGCGCAAGCGATTTTGCTCGTATCAAAGAAGCAAGAAATATTATGTATAATAATGCGACGGAAAGTTATATTTTTGCGCCCAATTATTCCAACGCTTTGGACGCGGTAAAAGCGTTCTTGCAATGGTATCATAAGGATTCTTCCATTTTGAGATATTATGAAGCCACAAAATTACCTGCGGCTTACAAATTGAGCGATGAAAGCTTGTTCAACGTTTCTTCGCAGACGTTGTGGACACAAACGATGTTCGATTTTGCCGAAAATATCACTCCGTTGACGCCGAGATTGGATAGATCGGACGTATTCCTTGAACAGGGAAATAACTCGATTGTAAACATTGCAACGGCAAATTTTTTGTTGGCGTCAAATCCCAAAGATAGAAAGAATGCAGACCAGCTTTGGACGGCATTGGAAAGCCGTGTAAACGAATATTGGAAGGATTGGGTAAAATGAAAAAATCGGTAAAAACAACGTTGCTTGCGGCGGCAATCGCCGCTTGCGCGTTTGCGCCTTGCATATCGAATACCATTTTGGCAAGCGCAGGGGCGTCCCGTTCGAACGTGGCTTCGGAAGCTAGCGTTATGGACGGCCGCATCAATACGGGCGATTTTATGATAAACGGCGGCGTACATGCGGAAGAACGTAAAATGATTTTCGATGCCGCTTGTGCAGAATCGTCTAGCGTTGTCGGGAAAACAAAAATCAACAATCTTGGTAATTATGGCGTAAAAACTATAATACAGGCTTCGCTTTGTGTGGAATTAAACGCGTTGGTGGAAAACAAAGGCGTGTTTTCCGTATGCTTTGGCTTACAAGGTTTGGGGGTAAGCCGTATTTCCAAAGGGGTTGTGGAAATGCGTTTTTACGAGGATGACGGAATAAATTTCGTCGTTTACGAGCATTATGGCGACGACCTTTCTAATGTGCTTTTCAACAGTAGACAATTTGAAGACGTACAGAAAGGGGATACGGCGAAACTCTCGTTTACCGTTTCGGCAGACGGCGCCTTTACGCTGTCTATGAACGAGAATGCGCTGATAGAAGATAAAATACTTTACGAGGGCGGAGACGGCTATTTTGCACTCTTCTCGGAAGGAAAAAATGAAGTAAGCGTAAGCGAGCTTTCCTTTTTCGGTTATTCCTACGATACGCCTGAGAATGTGGATTATACGGAAAATTTTGACAATGGTTCGTATAATTCAAACGTATTTTATTCAATGAGTAAAGTATCGCCGCTTTCTCCGTCCTATTTAACGGTGGAAAACGGTGCGCTGAAATTCAGCAACACGGCAGGCGCGCATATTACTACGCGACACGCATATTCCAATTTTGAAATGGCATTTGACGTAACGGAATTGCAACGCAGCGCGGTGTATGATGAAAAGGGAAATATTGAGAAACTGATTTCCAACTGGTTTAGTATTGCATTTGGCGTGGATAATCCCGACCAAGCCCCCGAAAGCACCAATCCTATGGCGGTATCCTTGCAGGTGGAAGGTATGCCGTCGGATGAAAGAACGGACCAGACAAAGCCCAACTCCAATCCACGTTTGATTTTGTGGGATAAGGGAACTCCGCAAATCATTACCGATATGCCCTATAATATTTGGGACGCAAGCTTTGAAGGCAAAGTTGTCAACGTAAAATTTTCTATTTGTGACGGCGAAATTAAGCTTTGGATGAAGGCGTCGGAGGAAAATTGGGGAGAGCCTGTATTTGCCTACGATTTGGGTTATACGCCGTCTGGGCACGTCCGTTTGTATACTTGGGGACAAAGTGCTACTTTGCCAAACGGCTTAAAATATAATAGTATTGCCAACTTTACCATAGACAATTTGTCGGTTAAAAACACCGATTACGAGGGAGCAAAACGCTTGACGACGGTAGAATATAAATCCAATATCATTCAATCTGCCCCCGATTATTCTTACACGACGCAGCCTGACGAGAACGATTTGCTTATCAACCGCTTGGACGAAATAGAGCAAAACGGCGGTTGTTCTTCGGCGTTGCCGTGCGGCGTAATAGTACCGCTTGCGGGCGCGTTTGGTGTTGCGCTTTTGCAAAAAGGGAGGAAGAAGGATGAATAAGACGAAATGGACAGCGTGTATTCTCACTGCGGTTTTAAGCGTATCCGCATTTGCGGGCTGTAAACAAGAATCTTCCACACGTTGCGTTGCTTATACGGATGGAATGTCTTATACGGAAACGAAAAAAGGGGATGTCGTGGCGTATTCTGCGCTTTCTTACGATATCATCGGTGGCGATGAAGTAATGCCTATCGGCGGTTTCTATGCCCCCTTTACTTCGGGCGGTAGCTTGGACGGACACACTTTGCCCGATTTTATCACCGATGAATATTATCAAAAAATTGCCGATTGCGGCATTAACTTGTTTGTATATTCCATTGATCGTTGGACAAGCGGCGGAGACGTGTATAACCCGAATTTGGTAAAAGCGCTTGATCTTTGCGAAAAGTATCATATTGGGTATTTCGTAGACGCTTGGTGGACGAGAAATCAGCTTGGCACGCAAACGCAAGATTTTCCTTTGGAAGATATGACGATGACTAGCGGCGGCGAGAATGCTGAATTGAAAGCGTTGGTCGATGAAATTTCAGCAAACGGCAATAGAGAGGCTTTTGTCGGTATGCTTTCCTTTGACGAACCGTTCACAGCACAGCTTGATAATCTCGGCGTATTCAGCGATGCGTTTTACGGCTTGGACAATACGCAAGGTTATGATTTATATTTGAATGCGCGTGGGTATTGGGCTGGCGTTGATAATTTCTGGGGTTATTCCGATCCTATGGCGTTTGACGATTACATTCGGGATTTCTTTGAGATTGTAAAACCGAGAATGCTTTCCGTTACGCAATATCCGTTTACGTCAGCGCAAACGCCTGATTCGAATATTACGGCATTGCTGACGAATCAATTGCAGGTGGCAAGAGAATACTCCAAGGAGTATGGCGTACCCTTCTGGCGTATGATGCAAGCAGGCGGACAATGGAATGATGCAGGCGCTTGGATTGAGACGGTGTCACCGTATCCTTCGGAAGGTGAAATGCTGTTTGATGTAAATATTTCCTTGGCGTATGGGGCAAAAGCCATTCAGTATTTCCCGTTGATTCAACCGCAATATTATGCAAACCAAACGGGCGGTACGTATGATTTTGAAAACAGAAACGGACTGATTGGTGCGGACGGTAATTTGACGAGATGGTACTATTATGCACAACGCGCCAATAAGCAAGTGCAGGCAATCGATCACGTGCTTATGAAAGCGTCGAATGAAGGTGTTATCGTACATGGGGAAGACGCTACGAAGGTAATTGTAACCAACGGCGAAAAACGGAATACTATTATTGAAAATGGAAAATTCCGTCAATTAAAGAGCGTTGAAGGCGACGATTGCATTGTCGGTTGTTTTGATTATAAAGGCGGTACGGCTTTGTATGCTGTCAATTATTCACGCACGGAAAAAGCAGATATTACACTTCGCTTTGATGAGAGCGATTATCTCTATGAGGTTATTCAGCGCGCAACAAGCAACAAGTTCGTAGGGAATGCAATTCCTTTAAGATTGGATGCGGGCGAAGGCGCCTTGATTGTTTTAGCTTAAGGTTGAGTGAAGAGTTTTTGAGGCTTCAATTGGATAGGGTTGGAGATGGAATCCATTTCGCTATAAGAGTGTATTATTTTTTAGGATAGTAATTGGATAGAAAACGCTGAAAGTCTTTATTTTTCAAGGCTTTCAGCGTTTTACCATATAGATTTGAGTTCCGTACGGTTTTATGATAATGAAAAAAATTGACTTGGAGCGTTTGTGGAGCGTGTCGCTGAATCCCTTTAAAATAAAGGACTTTAGAGAGGCCGATTTGCTTCGAATCCACCTCTGCTTATAATATAAAAGGATAAAAGTCGCAAAAGTAATACAGTAAGGAGAATAAAAATTGCGGTGGAAGAAAGATCGCGTGAAGCTGCTCATTCAAAGCAGCAATCATCGGCTGATGAGAAAGTAGCGCGGTAAATTAGAAATACGTTATATCGCACTTATTGAATAATGCAAATTGTTGGAAAAAGTAGTTTATTATAGTAGAAAAAAGTCATTACGGAATTTTTTCCGTAATGACTTTTTTCTTAAACCCATCTGTTCCGTATCGGTTTTACCCTAGTGTTCACTTTTTGTCCTTATGAACAAAAACCCGTGAGGGTGGATAGGTTTTTAGTTTGTCGAAAATAGTCAAAAAATAAGATAAAAATGAACAATTCTACTTTGGGTTGTTGGTGGGGTGTAATCGCTAAAAGCCTTGAAAATAAAGGGATTCCGCGTTTCTCTTTTAGGTTCGAATCCACCTCTGCCCACCAAGAGAAACCTAAATCGAACCACTTTGTGGCGGTTGGGTTTCTCTTTTTTTACACGCAAGTACAAAATCATTTTTGTGGCGTTTTTTTGGACTAAGGAAACGCTTTTTATTTTGTCTTGAATAAATACCTGCCCCTGTGAAATTAAGCTAAAAACGGCGGTTTATGCCGCGAAAGACTCTTGACGAGAGAAAGGAGTGTGTTAGGCTGTTACTGCCAAAGGCAACAAAAAGCCCCCACGGGGCGTTGGTAGTTGGCTCTTTTCAGCCTTTACAACGCACTCCGTAGAGGCTCTTGTCAAGAGTACCGTGGAATAAATAGCCGTTTTATCATTGGCTGTTATATTCGGATTTCTACTTTGATTTCAAATTTCTTCATATCCCGTCTTTGACGGACTTTATAAGCAAATTTCAGCGTTTTATGGTAAAAAGAAAAGCCCTGACTTTCGTCAGGACTAATCGTTGTCGGGGTGTTGTATTTAATGACGATTTCATCATCATATACCAAAATTTCTTTCACGAGATAGTTGATAAGCATTTGCGGATTCAATCGTAATGCCTTTTCGTAAAAGGCTTTGATTTCCTTTTCGGATAATACAACTGCCGTTTTGCTTTTTTCGATTAAGATTTCTTTTTCAAGATTGGCTTGCTGTTCTTCCAAATCGTGTAAACGCTTATTCGTTGTATTAGAGAAGATACCGTTTTCAATAGCGTTCATAATATTTTGCAACGCCGTATCGACTTGCCGTTTCGTTTGTAAAAGATTGCTCAAAGCTGTGTTTTCTTTATTTAATTTTGCTTGTAAATCCATTAAGCCTTGCACGATTACTTGTACGTTCTGCTTATCGTTGATTGGCTGTGTAATTTCGTCTAAAATAATCGTTTCCAATAAATCCTTTTGGATAGATTCTTTTTTACATTTCGTACCATTTTTTCTACCCCAACATTTGTAATAATATTTGAGTTCACCGTTTCTTGAAGTGCCGTTTTCTGCGTTTATAGATAATCCGCAATATCCGCATTTTAATTTGCCTTTTAATAAGTATTCCTGTTTTACACTTGTTTTTCCGTATTTGTTCATATCAATTTTACCTCTAACTTTATCAAAAATTTCTTGTGGTACAATTCTTGGAAAGGTATTCTCAAAAACTTGGTCGCCACGGCGATAAATCCCCGAATATCTTTCGTTTCCTAAAAGTTTGTAAACGGTAGTTCTTCCAAAGGGTTTTCCGTTGTAGTAAATGCCTTTTCGCGTAAGGCTTGCAATTATATCTTTAACATATACGCCTTTGGAATATTCTTCAAAGATATATCGCACGACTTCTGCTTGTTCTTCATTGATAACGGCTTTTTTGTTTACGTTCTTATAACCGTATAATACACGACCGCCTGTAAGATTGCCTTTTAAACGGCTTTCGTGGATTCCGCGCCGTACTTTTTGCGAAAGCTCTGCCGAGTAGTATTCCGCATAGCCCTCAAGCATAGATTCAAAAATAATGCCCTCTGGGGTATCGGGTATAAATTCGGTAGCGGAAATCACTTTCGTGCCGTTGTCCTTTAATGTTTTCTTGTGCATTGCCATTTCGTACTTGTTACGTGAAAATCTATCTAATTTGTAAACAAGTACGTAGTTCCATTCGCGTTTTACGCTGTTTTTCAACATACGCTGAAAATCGGGGCGTAAATCGTTTGTTCCCGTCATTGCTCTGTCAATATAAGTGTCTAAAATGAGAATGTCGTTGCGCTGTGCGTATTCGTGGCATACACGCAACTGACCGTCAATAGACTGCTCTGTTTGATTGTCGCTGGAATAACGGGCATAAATTACTGCTGTTTTCATAACTGTTTTTACTCCTTAATTTTTTATTTTTTTGTCTTTCGACAGGAGCGATCAAAACGAAAACGACTATGCCGTCAAGGTTTCGGTAAACCCGAGAAAAATATTGTGTTGCCCGTTATACCCTTTAAAATAATATCACAATATTTTTCCCTTGACGGTGACGGCGGTTTCGTTTACGCTCCGACCCGACGAAAGATAAAAAATCAATTACACGTTGGTAGTTGATTTTTTGTGTTTCGGGATTTTTATACTGTCCAATATATTCACCCTCAACAAAACAAGCGTGGTCTTGGAATAAAAGAACTTTCCGTCCCTCTTGTCCGTAGGGGCAAAGTATATCGTCATCTAAAATATCATACACTTTATAGGTTTTCGTGTTCTTGGAAATTAACAGCTTTTCGCCCGATTTCTTGAT
>JAZQGK010000194.1:0-2452 GCA_045539975.1 Candidatus Scatosoma sp.
CGGGCGCAAATGAAGAAATGAGCGCGAGCGTCAATTTGAAACAGATAGATGATGAGGGTTGGGTAACCGTGACCATCAATTTAGGGGAAAAACTGTATGGCGGCGCATCGATTTGGGCGAACAGTACATATCTTGGGCTGTTAAGAGTACAGTTCCAATATGCTCAGCCTTCCGTGGATAGCAATGATACGCACAGCGTATATATCAAATCTATCAAGGGCGTAGCGGATGATACCTACGTTGGGGCGGAAGATACCTTTGAAGAAGGTACGTTAGAGAATGATAGCGATGAAGTTTTGAACGCGGTTGCATCTACCGTAGAAAACGGATTTTCCTTCCCTGCGGACAGAGCGCAGGTAAAAGGCGAAGTTGTTAACGGCACGGCCTATAATAAGGAAGAAGGTTTGCTTGTCTATATGCCTTACAGAACGCCTTATAATGAAGTAAATTTACAGCCCGAAGAAGGTAAAACGATTAGCTTAGATGAAAACAAGGCAATGAAATTGCGCATAAAGAATCTTGGCTATATCCCTTATTTGGAAATCAAATTTGAAAACACCAACGGTTTTTCTTCTTCGTTAATAGAGGTGAATTTACCTTCGCAAATGACCGAATTTGAAACGCTCAATATTGATTTAAGTAGCGTAATTGGTTTGAATGGCACGTTGAAAAACGTAAAAATCGCAGCCAACAGTAAGGGGATTGACAATGCCTATATCATTGAAAGCATTGAATTCGTTGAATATATTATGGAGCCTGTAACGGGCTTTGACTTTAACGGGGTTCAAGATACGGACGCAATAACAAGCGCGTATAGCGGCAAATATGATATGCTTGGCTTTGAAATCAGGGAAGAGGGTGCTTCATTCGTCAAAGAATATATGCAATATGCAATCCATGGTTATGATACTTTGACCTTGGGGTACGTAAATCCTGACGGTAACGTTACGAAAGTCAACGTGACTCTTACCGTGGATGAACAGGATTATACGTACGCTTATGACGTAGCGGCTTGCGACAGTATCACAATGATTGAAAAATCGCTCGAAGGAGTGGGCAACGTCAGCAAAATGACGGTATCCTTTGAAGGTATGGGTATGATTTATCTTGATGCGCTGACACTTGGCTTGGAAACGGGCATTGATTTGACGGATAAGAATATCGTAGAGAGATATTTAAGCGTTAAAGACTGGATGAAGGGGATGCATGATGCAACGGAAAGCGCGGCAAGAATTGACCTTTCCCAAGCACCCGCAATGCTGTATTTGGTAGACGCAGGTTTTGAAAATATCAAGATAGGCGACAACAATAAGTTATACCTTGTTTATCAAAATAGAGGGGAAGGCAACCAACCCTTGACAATTTTACTTTACGGCACGGATAGCGTGAACGGCAGTATCAATTATAGCACCGAAAAAGTTTATTATTTCGACTCCGTCAAGAACATGTCGGCAGGCGAATGGGCAACGGTTGAAATAGATTTGAGTGATTTTGATTGGGAGTATATCAATCTCGTTAAGATTCAAAACGTTGAAGGCAGCTCGGAAGAATTGTACGTAAGAGCGGTGACGCTTGGTAAGGTAGAAACAACTGTTACGCCCGACCCTGATCCCGACCCTGATCCCGACCCTGATCCCGACCCTGATCCCGACCCTGATCCCGATCCTGATCCCGACCCTGATCCCGATCCTGATCCCGACCCGGATCCCGATCCTAATCCCGATCCGGATCCCGATCCTGATCCTAATCCGGATCCTGAACCTGAAACCCCAGTAACCGAGCTTGACCTTTCTGTGAAAGAAAATGCGCAGACGTATCTTGACAACGCGTGGGTAAAGGGCGAATACGACGAAACGGAAGGCGCGTTGAAAGCAGACCTTGCGCAAGCGGCAGCTATGTTCTATTTCGCGCCTACGGGAACAAAAAACAACCTTGAAGTCGGCGAAGGAAAGAAATTGTACATTACCTATCAAATCCGTGGAGAACTTACCAACCAGCCGATTATCGTTACTGTATTCGGTGGAGAGTCAGCGAAGGACGCTGCATGGGCTTCCAAGAACGGCGGAGAATTCTGGAAAGACGTACAAAGAAGCATGACGGCAGGGCAATGGGCGGTTTTAGAAATTGACCTTTCCGAATTTACTTGGGAGTATATTTCGGTTATCAAATTACAAGCAGGCGATGCGGCAACCGCAGGCGAGATGTATATCAAGGGAATAACGTTTGAAAAGCCGGAAATTGAAACGCCTGATCCTGAACCAGATCCTGAACCTGAAATCCCAGTAACCGAGCTTGACCTTTCTGTGAAAGAAAATGCGCAGACGTATCTTAACAACGCGTGGGTAAAGGGCGAATACGACGAAACGGAAGGCGCGTTGAAAGCAGACCTTGCGCAAGCGGCAGCTATGTTCTATTTCGCGCCTACGGGAACAAAAAATAACCTTGAAGTCGG
>JAZQGK010000195.1:0-5659 GCA_045539975.1 Candidatus Scatosoma sp.
GGATAGCGTAACGCTGGAAGATACGCTTGTAAACGAGGGTTATAAGACGGAAGAATATTGTCTTTTGTACCATATCAACGTTGGCTATCCGATGCTTGACGATGGTGCAAAAGTGATTGCGGACGTGGAAAGTTATACACCTCGAACGGCTTGGGCAAAGCAAAATGTGGCTACCATGTACGAGATGAGCGCATCTATACCCAATCAAGAGGAGACTTGTTATTTCCTTAAATTAAAGAAACCAGAGATAACGCTTGTCAATGAAAAAAACGGTAAGGAATTTACCGTTTCTTATTCAGGCGATACGCTTCCTTGCTTTGTTGAATGGAAGAGTATGGCAAGTGGCGATTACGCGTTGGGGCTTGAGCCTTGTACGACGGAATTAGACGAAAGGTTTACTTATTTGACAATAGGAAGTGGAGAAGAAGTTTCTTTTTGTTTGTGCATTAGTGTGAAAACGCGAAGGAATACTGATTATGGGAAATAAGCGAGTGGTATGTTTAGGTGATTCAATTACCGAAGGAGTTGGCGTAAATATCGGGGAACGATACGTTGACTATCTCTGCGAGTTGTTGAATGTAGAGACGTTTGGTTATGGCCAAAATGGGGCAGAGTATATTGATTTACTTGCTCAAGCGGAGCGAATGTTTAGCGAACTAGGTGAAATGGTCGATTACGTAATCGTGTTCGCGGGGACAAATGATTTTTACTTTAATGTACCTATAGGCGAATGGTTTTCCGTGGGCGAGAAGGAAGTTCTCAATGATTTAGCCGAACAAAATTCGCTTGAAAAGCGCAAAGTTCGTTTTTGGAATTTTGACACCGATACTTTTAAGGGGCGGATAAATGTTCTATTATCTTTTTTAAAAAAGAAATATGCGGACAAAGAGATTGTGTTATTGACTCCTATACATCGCGCATTTGCTACATTTGGCGCGCAAAATGTACAGTATGATGAGTTACACTCTAATAGTGCGGGGATCTTCTTTGACGAGTACGTGCAAGCAGTCAAAGAAGCAGCAGATGTTTGGTCAGTACGATTGGTGGATGCATATAAAGATAGCGGATTGTTTCCTTTAGTCGATGAAAGCGCGAAAAAATATTTTGTTAATGTGGATACAGATAGATTGCATTTAAACCAGGACGGACATTATCGTTTGGCAAAGACTATAGCGGCATATTTTAGAGGAACATTTTTTGACTTTATGCAATAAATTAATCTTTTCCCAACTAAAATAAAATCTCGCGCAAGATAGAATCAAATGTTAATTCGATTGCGGATGATAAATACGCTATGATGGGAAAACTTTATTGGCATTTTTTTGAAGAAAGGGAACAAAGAGTTTTGGCTTGAGTAAAGTTGTAAGTGATACAAGGAGGAGTGTTCGAAATGATTAAATATAATATTTGGGATGATATTGAAGTTGAATTGTTGCGTTTTGATTCTACGAATAAGACTACGGATGCCTGTGTGATTATTCTTCCAGGCGGAGCATACTCTGGACATGCTGAATACGAAGGGGCGGGGTATGCTCACATGTTTAATATGTTTGGTGTAACGGCATTTGTGTTAAAGTACAGAGTAGCGCCAAATTGCTTTCCTTGTCCGCTGTTAGATGCTCGGCGAGCAGTTCGTTTTATCCGTGCGCATGCAGAAGAATTTGCAATTGATAAAAATAAAATTTTGGTGATAGGCTCGTCGGCGGGTGGGCATTTAACAGCTTTACTTTCTACCTATAAAGATGTGTTGGAAGGAGAGGGAATCGATGAAATTGATGCTCAAGAATATTTGCCTAATGGACAAATTTTGTGTTATCCGGTAATATGCTCGGAGGAAACAATAGGGCATATGGGTTCCTATCACGCATTGTTGGGTGAAGCGTATAACGATAAGGAGAAGTATAGCCCTGAATTATTGGTGGAGAAAAATACGCCCAAAGCATTTATATGGCATACTTCAAGCGATGAGCTAGTAAGCGTTATCAATAGTTATAGATATGCGGAAGCTTTGTCTAAAGCAAATGTATTATGTGAATTACACGTGTTTCCGGTTGGAAACCATGGTTGCGGAGTGGGAGCAGGAGTTCCATATGTTTCCAAATGGGTTGAATTGTTGAGACAGTGGATGATTTTAAATAATTTTATTAAGTGAAGTGTAGGTGTTTTCGTTTGGAATATATAGATGCGGAGTGGAAGCAAGATTGCTAGATACGCTTTGTCACTCCGTGTTGTGCTAAGTTTGGCAAATCACCAATCGACTTTGAGTTCTATACAGTTTTAGAATTATAAATAAAGATATCTTGGCGTGTTTCACTAAAACCCTTTAAAATAAAGGACTTGAGAGAGGTTGCTTTGCTTCGAATCCACCTCTTCGTATAATATGAAATATTAGAGGCACAAAAGCAATACTTTTGATGATAAGGAGAAATAAAATTGCGGTGGATACAAGACCGCGTGGAGCTGCTCGTGCAAAGCAGCGATCATCGGCTGACGATTAATTAGCGCGGTAAAGTAAAAACTAAAGAAATACGATACATAGCACTTATTGAACAGCGAAAGTTGTTCGATAGGTGCTTTTTATTTTACCTTATCGACAAAAAAACTAAAAGTTATATAATTTTCGCTCCTATTCGGGCGCCTCCGATAACAGATTTTGACGAAAAACAAAATCTGAAAATCGGAGGTAAACATGAAAAAAATATTTTACATACTTGATTCTAACGGTGCATTTTATTCAATGGATAGAACGAAACGCTATAAGCAATTGACTGGACAAGCCTTATATACTTATTTGCAAACGGAAGAAGGAAAAAAGAAATACTTTGATGTTTGGAAAGATGATGACCGCGATGTCATGATAGGTGTTGAAGTTCCGCCTGAAAGAGCAAAACGTTATGCTGCGGAACAACGGCGCAGGCGCTATGTTAAAGCTGTTATGAAAGAGTTAGATATCAGTATAACGTCGTTAGATATTATTACAGATGCTGAAACGGAATCTTTCAACGGAGAACAAATATTACCATTATTATCTGTCAATCTTGAAGAAGATTTAATGGAAAAGATTGAACGAGAGGAATTACATAAAGCAATAGGAAAATTAGAAAAGGAGGAGCAAAGACTAATACAAGCGTTATTTTTTGAAGGCTATACGGAACGCAGTTATGCAAAAAAATTAGGCGTTTATCGCAATGCAATACATAAACAAAAAGAACGAATTCTTAAAAAATTAAAAAAAATTTTAGAAAATTTATAATTTAAGGTGTGCAACCCCTTCACTTTTTGCTCAATCCATAGTGAAGGGGTATTTTTTTGCCTCTGACAAGTGAATATACTACGCACCTTTTACATTCCTTCTGCCGTCGGCAACGGCAAGCCACGTGAACGAGCTTTCACTCCACGATTCAGACGATATGGCGCAACCTATATCGAAGGCCAAGACAAGCAGAAGTAATAATGATACTTACGTCCAGTCTCAAGTCGAGTGGTAATCAACCCACCGCAACTAAAGAGGGCGTCTCGGTGAGAACCACGGAGAGGTGAGATTCCTATGAGGGCTAAGGCAAGCTCGGAAGGAGGCGTACCCACGTTCAGGGAAGCGAAGGGCAAATATGAACAAACTGAAACGATTGAAATAAGAAAGCGGTCGTTTGTAGAATAAGCGACCGCTTTTGATTTTACTTAATGGAGGCAAAAGAAAAAATGGCAATTAAAAGAGGCGAAATTTATTATGCCGATTTGAATCCAGTAAAAGGGCATGAACAGGGCGGTGTTCGTCCTGTGTTGATTCTTCAAAACAATCTTGGTAATACATATTCCCCGACAACAATCGTTGCTCCGATAACAAGCAAGGTGGGGAAAACCGTAATGCCCACGCACGTAGCAATTAAAACTGAGGGACTACCCGTTAATTCACTTGTTTTGTTGGAGCATATTTGTACGATGGACACCTCTCGTTTGCAAGGCTATGTGGGAATTGCAAGCGATGAAACAATGGAAAAGGTGGACATGGCTGTAAGCATCAGCCTGAGCCTTAATATAAAATGAAAAATTAATTCAATGGAGGATTTAACCATGAAAAAGAAACTTTTAACAAGCATATTCTCGGTAATAGCAATATGTACAAGCGCATTGACAGCGGTTGCGTGTAAAGGCAATGAGAATGAAAGCAAATGCGAGCATAATTACGGGGAGGGAGTAATTACAGTAGAAGCAACCTGCGAAGAAGACGGTGTAAAGCTCTATACCTGTAGTGAATGCAATGAGGAATATACGGAAGCAATTCCTGCATTCGGGCATACAGAAGAAAGAATGGAAGGCGTAGCAGCAACCTGTACGGATGAAGGGAGAACGGACGGCGTAAAATGTTCCAACTGTGACAAAGTTATCGTAGAGCCGCAGGTGTTGGAAAAGCTTGGACATAAACCAGTAGAAGACGATGCGGTAGCGGCAACCTGTACCGAAGACGGCTTAACGGCAGGTAAGCACTGCGAACGTTGCGATGTCGTTTTGGAAGCGCAAGAGATTATCTCTGCGCTTGGGCATAATGAGCAAACAACAGAAGCGGTAGCGCCTACTTGTACGGAAAATGGTATAACCGCAGGTTCTTCTTGTTCAACTTGTGGCGTTGTATTTAGCGAGGGAACGGTACTTCCTGCGACGGGGCATAAAGAAATTGTAACGCAAGAGGCGGTCGACGCTACGTGTACGCAAGAAGGTAAGACGAGTGGAACGGCATGTTCTGTATGTGAAGAAGTTATTCAAGCCTCATCTACGATTCCTGCACTGGGGCATAATGTTGTGGAAGACGAAGCGGTAGCGGCAACCTGCACCGAAAACGGTTTAACGGCAGGTTCGCATTGTACTCGTTGCGATGTGGTTTTGGAAGCGCAAGAGATTATTCCCGCGCTTGGGCATAACGAGCAAATAACAGATGCGGTAGAGCCTACTTGTACTGAGTTTGGTACGGAAGAACGCAGAGAATGTTTGACTTGCGGACAAATTGTGGGAGGCGAGAACATCCCTGCACTCGGTCACGATACGGTATTGCATGAAGGACAAGCGGCAACTTGCACGGAAATTGGCTGGGAGGACTACGAAAGCTGTAAACGCTGTGATTATACGACGTATCAAGAACTCCCTGCGCTTGGACATGCCGCAGAAGTAGTCAAGGGGTATGCTGCAACTTGCACGGACGAAGGAAAAACGGACGGTGAAAAATGTTCTGTTTGTAATGATGAGTTAATTGTACAGAAATCCATTGCGGCATTAGGACATAACGATGAAAATAAGGATAACGTATGCGATCGTTGTGATGAAAAATTAACCGCAACAGCTGGTATGCTGTTAATGCCAGTTGTCAAAGGTGAATCTATGGCAGGGAATTGGTATCGAATCTATAGAGCTGAATCTGGTTCGGATCTTGGTTCTTTGTACACAACTAATGGTTTTGAGTTTTTGGCAAATAGTGTGTCATATGGCTATTATGATGCATATTTATTCCATTCAGGACCTTTGGCAAAGTTGGATGGCTTGGAGGTGGTCTATACAGACGAATATATCGACGTGCATTTTGTATGCGGGACTTATACAATCATTAGAAGCGGCATCGTTACTTCTGAAACTGTTACGTTCGATGAAAATGTAAAGGTTTCGAGCGCAT
>JAZQGK010000196.1:0-2377 GCA_045539975.1 Candidatus Scatosoma sp.
AACTCAACAATTACCGTCGAGCCGCGCCAAATTATTATCAAGAAAAATGCAGGCGTAACAATTAACTATGGTCACAGCGAAGCGGTGATGTTTATCGTTATCCCCGCCGACAATTCGGACGGATCCGCTCAAGCAACGGGACCATTCACGCTGGCTTTTTCGCTCAGCTGGTTGCCTGACGACGAAATTGAAGACATTGCGTAAGGAGGCGGCAAAAAATGGCGGACATTGTAAAAACTACAAAACAGCTCAACCTTGTCGCGGGCTTCGAGGACGGCGACGACCGCACAATTACGGTCGACAATCCCAAAGACGACATCACTGCCGCGAAACTTAACGGCACCTTGAAAAACAATGCGACGATGACACTTATCGGCGACAAGGCGGGCGCGAAATTTACGGGCTGGAACTCGGCGTTGATTGTCGAGACAACGGTGACCACTCTCGACCTTGAAAATCCGTAATTCCGTGCCGCGCCAGGCGGCTTAAAATTTTTTTCGGTGCAATCTCTCGTGCATACGGTTTAACGCTTTTTCAGTGAATCCGACGGCGCGCCCACGCCGTGGAGATAAATATTTTTTTTTGCTCAAGGAGGCAAAAACATCATGACAATCGCAGAAAAGGAAAACATCAAGGATTTCGTCAAGGCGGTTCGTGTCGAAATGGACAAGCGCTATGCCGCGAAATTCGCCACGACCAATCAAGTTGCCGCTCTCAAAGGCGAAATCGAAGGCATTGACGTCGGCGACATTGACACCAGCGAGTTTGTCAAACAGGAAAGCGGTAAAGGTTTGTCCGAACAAAATTATTCGAGCGCAGACGCGGCGATTCTTCACCAGTTGGCGTCCGACGGTAGCTACATCTTCACTGCGGACGACGTGGCTGACATTTTCGATTAACAGCGAAGGATTTTTATCATGCCATCGAAAACCAAAATCAAAAATTATATCCGAGAGGTCCGCATTGAGCATGATAAGCGCATTGCGGCTTCTCTCGGCGGTGGCGCAAGCTCCGACGTTTTCACGGGCGCCACTTCGATTTCGGGCGGCTCAAGCGGACTTGTTCCCGCTCCGCCGTTTGGCGCGGAAAACTATTTTCTTCGTAGTGACGGGCAATGGGCAAGCGTTGTCGGTGGTGAAAATAGTTCCGCTTACGTCCTGAGCGAACACGTTTCAACGATTGAAGGCGGCGTTTGGGCTGAAGAAATTAACGGCTTGCAAACTCTTCGATTAAGACACGGAAACTATATTTACAATTTCAATTACGCCAGCTCGATTTATGACGCCGACCCCGAAGTTGGCGTAACGTCAACCGTGCAACCCAACGTGTATGTACTCGACACAGTTCCTTCGTCGGATGAAGGCGCGCTTTGGTATTCTTCGGAAACTGACCAACCTAAAATCTGGTTTCGCAAAGGTAACTATCGATACGGGATTCATTGCGACACGCTTATTTGGGTAGGAGGTAACACCGACATGGTGAGCTATCTCCCGTTCAATGTTTCGCCGACGATTGACGTTTTCGGCAACGCGTGGGCAACCGGTGGCAACCCGACAATCGTTGACTATGCAAACTCAATTAGCGGCAAGGCGTTGTATCTCAACGGCTCAAGCTATTTGCAGTTCAACGACATTGAAACACTTTTGGGCGCGTCGCCGTTCGCGATTGACTTTTGGGCGACACCGACAAGCAATACCGGGACATTTTTTCATTTCTTTAATAAGCTCGTTGCAACGTCGGGGTTTGCTGATGATTCTTGGGTATGCCTTGATTTGTATCAAGGCGATTTGCGGTATATTGGCATGAATTATCCTTATTCCGCAATAATTGCTTACCCGTGTGCTTTGAATACTCATCACCATTTCGCGCTAACCTACGACGGCGCGGTCAACCGCGTTTTTGTCGACGGACAACTTTTGATGACGAAAAATCGCGTTACGTCGGCAGGCGGTGTGTTCCGAATTGGAAATCCTTCCGACGCACCATCTGGAGATTATCACTACAAGGGATATATCGACCACTTCAGGATTTTCAAAGGCAATGCGATTTGGACGGAGAATTTCACTCCGCCGACCGCAAGCGACTATTTGTAAGGAGGGATTCATCATGCGAGGCGTAGACGTTTCTATTTATAATTATCCCGTCGATTGGCACGCGCTCAAAGACGCGGGAATTGAATTCGCCATCTGTCGCACGGGTTACGGCAAAAACGGATTCGACGAAACTTTTCAACGCAACGTTGACGGCGCGCACGCCGCCGGCTTGAAGTGTGGAGCTTATCATTACTCCTACGCGCTCGACACAGCCGCCGCCGCCGAAGAGGCTCGCTTTTGCAAGCGCATTATTCACGAGGCGGGCGTTCTTTTGGAGTTGCCCG
>JAZQGK010000197.1:0-4988 GCA_045539975.1 Candidatus Scatosoma sp.
TACAACCCGCCCGACGGCTTTTCGACGTTATGACCAAAGGAAGCGGCGACGCACGAACTCAGCCATTGTATTTTCTCATCACGACGGCGGGCAATGACACGAATTCAATCTGCTACGAAATTCATCAGAAAGCTGTCGACATACTCGAAGGCAGAAAACGCGACGCGACGTTTTATCCGTGCATTTACGGCGCGAAAGCCGAGGACGACTGGACAAGCCCCGCAGTTTGGCGCAAAGTCAATCCGTCGCTGGGCGTCACGATTGATATTGAAAAAGTCAAAGCCGCTTGCGAATCAGCGAAAATGACGCCTGCCGAAGAGAACGTTTTTCGACAACTGCGCTTAAATCAGTGGACAAAACAGGCAACGCGTTGGTTGTCGGTTTTGAAGTGGGACGCTTGCCGCGTTGACTTCGACGAATCAGACTTGTATGGGCGAGTTTGCTACGGCGGTTTGGACTTATCGTCAACGACCGACTTGACCGCCTTTGTGTTGACGTTTCCGCCCGAAACCGACGACGATAATTTTTTTGTGTTGCCGTATTTCTGGTTGCCGGAAGAGACAATCGACCTTCGCGTCAGGCGTGATCATGTGCCTTATGACATTTGGGAACGCGGCGGATTTTTGAACGTCACGGAAGGAAATGTTGTCCACTACGGAGCAATCGAGAGCTTTATCGCTCAGCTCGGCGAAAAGTTCAATATTCGAGAAATTGCCTTCGACCGTTGGAACGCCACACAGTTGACACAACGGCTTGAAGACGAATACGGATTCACAATGGTACAGTTTGGACAAGGATTCGCGTCAATGTCGGCACCGACCAAATCTTTTGAAAAGCTCGTGCTTGAACGCAAAATAGCTCACAACGGGCACGCGATACTGCGTTGGAATATCGACAACATTATCGTCAGGCAAGACGCAAGCGGCAACATCAAAATCGACAAAGCGAAATCGACCGAAAAGGTAGACGGCGCGGTTGCACTTGTCATGTCGCTTGCGCGGGCACTAATCGGCGGCGCGGGACAAGCCAGCGTATACGATAATCGAGGACTGATTTTTGTATGAAATACCAAATTTTCAATAAAGATTGTCTTGTCGCCTTGAAAAAAATTTCCGACGGCTCCGTCGACATGATTCTTGACGACCTGCCTTTTGGCACGACTAATTTATCCGTCGATAAGCCGTTGCCGCTTGATGCAATGTGGAAAGAATTTCTGCGCGTCACGAAACATAACGCGGCGATTGTGCTGTTCAGTCAAATGCCATTCGGGAGCGACCTCATACAATCGGCAAAAGATATTTATCGTCACGAGTGGATTTATGAAAAAGCCTTGCCGACGGGGCATTTAAATTCGCGCAAAATGCCAATGCGGATTCATGAAAATATTTTGGTTTTTTATCGAGCCTTGCCGACGTACAATCCGCAATTCACGCAAGGCAAGCCGTATAAGCGCGGGCACGGAATCAATTCGTCAAACTACCGAACTCAGCTCAAGACGGAAACTGATTCGGACGGACGCAGATACCCCGTCGACGTGATAAAAGCTAAGCAACCTTTTGTCAGTGGCGAAAAATTGTATCACCCGCAACAAAAACCCGTCGAGCTTTTGGAATATTTGATTCGGACATACACCAACAAAGGCGAAACGGTTTTGGATGCCACGATGGGAAGCGGCTCAACCGGCGTCGCTTGCGTCAACACGGGCAGAAAGTTTATCGGCTTTGAACTTGACCGCGAATATTTCACGATAGCACGAGACCGCATTTCGGAAGCCGAATATCAGCGAGAAGAATTGCTTGCCCGATTGAAAACAGCCGAAATAAAAATCGTCGAAAAACCGACTGCAGAGCTTTTGCCTTACGAAAACAATCCGCGAATCAACAACGCGGCAGTTGAGCCCGTCGCGAAGTCAATTTCCGAATTCGGATTTAAAATTCCGATTGTAATTAATTTAAGCGGCGTCATCATTTGCGGACACACGCGCTTTAAAGCAGCTCAGCAGTTGGGACTTAAAAAAGTTCCCTGCGTTATTGCCGACGACTTAACCGACGAGCAAATCAAAGCGTTTCGGATTGTTGACAATAAAACTTCAGAACTTGCGACGTGGAAGATTGACGATCTCAATTCCGAGCTTGCCGCGCTCAGCGAATTCGACATGAAAAGTTTTGGGTTCGACGTCAGCGCGATTGAAGGTGTGGACATATCGCCCGACAAATTCAGCGAAGATTTTTCGTTGCCGAGCGATACCAACGACGAACGGCATGACTTTCAGATAACGGCGATTTTCCACAAGAAGCAAGCGAAGTTGATTCGGCAGGCAATGAATTCAGTCGGAGAGCCGAAAGAGACTTTTGGCAATACGAATCAGGCGGGGAACATGATTTATGAAATTGTTCGCCAATGGACGGAGATGCGCAAATGAAAGTTTTCGATTGGATAAAGGGTTTATTTCAGGCACGAGCACCGACAGACAGTTATCGGTATACAACGCCTTTTTGGTTTGGAAAGTCAATCAGCGGCAAGATCGTCAACGAGTTTTCGGCAATGCAGAATTCGGCAGTATATGGTTGCGTGCGAATTCTTTCAGAATCAATCGCCGCTTTGCCGTGTCACGTCTACAAATATAACGACGAAGGCGGCAAGTCACGGGCGACGGATCACCCGCTGTATTACCTGTTGCACGACGCGCCAAATCCGGAAATGACATCATTTAATTTCCGCGAGAGCTTAATGACGCATTTATTGTTTTGGGGCAACCACTATTCACTGATTGACCGCGACCGCCGAGGCGTATCGAAACTTACGCCGTTGTTTCCAAATCGCATGTCGGTTGAACGCGACGACACGGGGGAAATCATCTACCGATACACACCGTCGGCGGGCGAGACTTCACAATTCCCGAATTCGGGACAAATTACGTTGCCGAGAGAAAGAATTTTGCACATCCCCGCGCTGGGCTTTGATGGATTAATCGGATATTCGCCGATAGCAATGGCGCGAAATGCAATCGGCGTCGCTTTGGCGTGTGAAGAATTCGGCGCAAAATTTTTCGAGAACGATGCACGACCGAGCGGAATTTTAATGCACCCCGGCACAATCAAAAATCCCGAAAAATTACGTGACAGTTGGCAGTCAGCGTTCAGCGGTGCAAACCACGGTAAAACGGCAGTACTTGAAGAAGGCGTGAAGTACGAAACAATTTCAATTCCGCCCGACGACGCGCAGTTTCTCGACACGCGAAAATTCCAAATCGCCGAGATAGCGCGTATATTCCGCGTGCCGTTGCATTTGCTCAATGACCTTGACCGCGCAACTTTCAGCAACATCACGCAGTTAAGTCTTGAATTCGTAATGTACACGTTGACGCCGTGGCTTGTCCGGTTGGAGCAGAACTTCAACAAGGCATTGTTCGCGCCGCACGAACGCGGGAAATTTTTCGTCAAGTTTTCGGTTGACGGTTTACTTCGAGGCGACTACGAGACACGAACGAAAGGGTATCAGACCGCTTTGCAAAGTGGATGGTTAAGCGTCAATGAAGTTCGAGAGCTTGAGGATTTAAATCGGATACCTGCCGAAGCGGGCGGCGACTTTTATCTCGTCAACGGTAATTTGGCGAAGTTAAAGGACGCGGGCGTAGCTTATACTAAAAAGAAAGGCGGTGAGAGTAATGAATAAGTTTTGGAATTTTATTCGGAACGAGACGGGCGAACGTGTCTTAAGATTGGACGGCGCAATTTCGGATATTACGTGGTTTGGCGACGAAATCACGCCGCAACAATTTCGCGACGAGCTTAACTTCGGCGAAGGCGACATTACGGTTTGGATAAACAGCCCCGGCGGAGACGTTTTCGCGGCGACCGAAATTTATAACATGTTGAAAGAATATCGCGGGCGCGTCACCGTGAAGATTGACGCATTGGCGGCGTCAGCGGCGTCGATTGTAGTAATGTCGGGCGACACGATAGAAATTTCCCCGTTGGGACAAATTTTTCTTCACGACCCGGAAACTATGGCCGAAGGCAACGTCGGCGAATTCAATGCCGCAATTCAAATGTTACGCGAAATCAAGGAAGGCATCATCACGATTTACGAGCAGCGGACGCATTTGCCCCGCGCTCAAATTTCGGAACTTATGACGGCGGCGACGTGGCTCAACGCGAAAAAATCTGTTGAATTGGGATTCGCGGACAAAATTATTGGCGAAGAAAATCCTCAGCAAATTGCCGCGAGTTTTTCACAACGAACCGTCACAAATTCGCTTGCGACTGCGTTCAGAGCAAAAAACGCCGCCGAGAAAAAAGCTGTAACTGCTAATCCTGCCGTCAAATGCGCGAGCCGTCGACGGCGACTGAAAGTAATTGAACAGTTTTGCGAAACCAAGCGACAAAAGGAGGCTTAAATCATGACATTGCAAGAAATGTATGACGAGATGGCACAACTTGTTGAAGAAATGCGGCAGTATCTCGACGAACACGAGGACGAAAACGGCGAACTTACGACCGAAGAGGCAGAGACTTTTGACCGTATGAATCAGAAAGTCACCGCGCTCAAAAAGAAAATCGAACGTCACGAAAAAGTTGCCAAAGTCGACAACTATCTTTCGGAACCAATTACGCCGACGATTTTAAATCAGCCCGGCAGTATGGGCGGCGGTTGGAATATCCCAAAAAGCTCAGTGGTTGCCGACGCGAAAAATATCAGAGCAACCGACGAATATCGGCAAGCCGCTTTGACGGCGATTAGGACAAAATTCCACCGCATCAGCAATGACCTGTCAGGCAATACAGATCAATCCGGCGGTTTTCTCATTCCGACCGAGTGGGATACAAGATTGATTCGGACTTTGCAGGACGAATGCGTTATGCGTTCGCCCGGCACATCAATCACTACCAGCGGCGAACACAAGATTAATATTGCGGCGACAAAACCGGCGGCGACATGGGTTGCCGAGGGCGGAACTTTGAATTTCGGAAACGGCACGTTCAATC
>JAZQGK010000198.1:0-9000 GCA_045539975.1 Candidatus Scatosoma sp.
CTGGATTTCCCGTAGTCGCCGTGGATCATCATCGTCGTATACATCGTTTCTACCGGCGTTGTCGTACCAGTAGACGCCAAAATGTACGTTCTTGCATAGTTTTGTACGGACGAGATGAACGTCATGATAAATATGTATTTAATCTGCGGCATGATAAGCGGAATATCTATCAGGAAAAACCGCTTTACAATGCTGAGACCTTCCAACCTGCCTGCCTCGTGATATTCTTCGGGGATATTCATCATACCGCCGTAGAAAATCAAGTAACCGCCTACGAACGGGAAGCCCATAAACATCAACGCCCAGCGCGCATAGCTGGTATTACCCAAAAAGTCAATGGGTTCGGCCGCACCGATGATTTGGTTCATGATACCCGTGTCCCCGTAAATACCCGTTCGCCAGATAAGCATCGTTGCCATGCTGGGAATGATACTGGGAATGAACATTAACGATCGAATCCAACCGGACGCCGTTTTGTTTCGAATCAAAATCAAAAGGAATGCAAAAATCAACGGCGGTGCAATACAGAGCAATAAGTCGAATACCAGGAAGAATAACATATTCCCAATCGACAGCCAGAACGTCGGTTCGTTTAATATTTTGATATAGTTAGCAAAGTTATTCCAAATCCAAGCCGGTTTTTCTTGCGTGTAATCGAAGAAAGACATCGAAATTGCGCCGACGGCTTCGTAATAACAGAACATAAACAGCATAATCACGAAGAAAGACAACGCAAAATATACTTTTTTATTCTTCTTAAAATCCTTTTGAATGACCTTGAGTTTGTACAGCGAACGCTCGCTCTTCATTGCGATGAAGAACCAAGCCGTCAACGCGAACAACAAAGCGGAAATCACTAAAAAGGTAATAAACAAAAATCTCGTCAAGCCCTTTGTCTGCATTTGCTCGGGTTCGTACGTGCATGCATACAAGCGGTTTGTCGTGTTCGCTTGCAAGTCTACGTTCGTTACCTGTCTTAATACGTGCGTGACTTTATTATCCTTATCGCCCGTCAATGTATTAATATCGAAGTTCGCTTCAAACGTGTATAAGATTTGATAATTCTCTGCATCGTTTACGTCGACAATCGAAACGGTCTGTTCGTTTTCGAAACACAAATACAGCGTGTTGGCAAACTTATTGATCCCAAGTCCGTTCCCGAACGTACTAAACTTTTTGCCCGAACCGAACTTCACCGACGACATTTTTGTGGCGATATCGCTCAAAAACGAACCGCTTTCCGCCGCGTCCACCGCCGCCTTATCCACACTATATAAATACCCGTCTAAAAGGTTGGCGTAATATATCGTTTTGTTCTTTTCCGAATACACGATACCGCTGATATTGCTGTCCCCTGCATGCAGAATGGAATAGTATCTCGAATCTACGTAATCTTTATTTACCAACAGATTCCTCGACGCGCTATCATAAGACTCACACCAAGGGTTTTCTTTGGCAAACGTCTCGTTTATAGCGCTCTTTGCCGCGTCTTTTGCGTTTTTGTTTTCTCTGTTGAATTTGGTGATGGTAACAAGCTCTTTATACCAAGCGATAAGCTGGTCGCTGTCCGCCGCCGCAATTTCCGCCTCGGTATGCGTGTTTTTTTCGAGGTTCAAAAGCAGCGTTCTAAAATATGCGGCATACGCCTCTTCTTCTACTACTTTATCACGGCCTTGGTCGTAATATTCTTTTACGACGTTCATGTAATCGAACTCTTTGCCGCTTTCGTCCACGTAATCGGCTAACCCCAGCCCCACGCGCACGATACCGCCGCCGTTTTTAAACAGATAAATACATTCTTCGGTGACGGCAAAAGATAAAACGCCCGTCTTTGCCGAAGTAAGGGGAACGATTTTTTGCGCCGTGTCCGTCGCGCCCTCTAAATCCAAATCCCAAAGCTGTTTTTTCTTCGTTACACCGCTATGTAAATCTTCCATGTCGAAGCGATAAATATAATAGCTGCTGTCCTTTTCCAAAACGAGACAATACAGCATACCGTTTTCGTCGTCATAGCTTTCCACTTGCAACTTGCCCGTGGCGGCGTCCGCAAGGAAATAGTCCTGCGTCATCGTCAAAGAAACACCGTCGTCAAGCAATTTAAAAATATTGCCGTTGCCGTCTACCAAAAGAAAGTAATCTTCCCCGTTCTTGCCGGCTACGTACTTTGCCGTCCACTGATTTAAACTGCCTTCTAACAGTTTCTCTGCGTCTCCCTTGCTCTGTAAAAGCTTTTCCACTTCTGACAATGCAAACGTAGAAATATGCTCGTCCGTGAATGCGTCGAAACGGTACATACCCGCATCCGACAAAAGAAAATAATCGGTACCGTCCTCCCCTTCCACGAGTGCCTTGATCGGTTCTTTTGCACCAACCGTTCTAATTTCGTTGGAAGAGGGAATCAATACGCCGAATATAACCGTCAAAAGCACAAAAAGAGCAAGGAGCACCGATAAAATAATCGTTGTGTTCCTCGCTTTTTTCTTGTCTTGGTTCGTTACACCTATCGCCATGTGTATCCCCCGTATTCGCTTTCGGTATTATGCGCCGTAATCGTCTGTCCTTTTACGGCGCATACTGCCTATCGTTTTTTTATAAGTTATAATTTGGATCCAACCAGAAGTTTTCCGGCCATCTGTTGTCCGCTACGCACGTCTTCATGTCCGCCTCAACCGCTTCCGACCACTTCACCGCGAACGTTGCAGGAATTAAAGTCTGCTCAGCAGAACGGCCCGTCATCAAAAGGTTTTGCCAGTTTTCCGTAATACATGCTCTCGTCTTCTCCAAGCCGTTTACGTAACGTACGCCCCACGATAAGAACGGGTTTGCGTCTACGTCACCGCTGAATTCGATGACCTGGTTGCTTTCTTCAAAATATGCTTTCCATTCGTTGGGGATAACGACAAGCTCGTTCTTTACCGAGGACAAGCCCTTGGGAACGTCGCCGGCTTCCGCCAAACCTTTGTAATAAATGGTCTGGCCGTAAGGAGACATGACAAATTTGATGAAATCTTTATTCAACTGGTTTTGCGCCGCGTCGCCCATATGGTTGATGATGGAAAGGAAACCACCGTTGCCGCCGATGTCGCGCGTAATCGTTGTTTCGGGCACGATGGATTCGCCGATTCTGTCCCCTCTCGTGTATTTTCCGGAAATCATTTGAGGATAATCAAAGTACCCTGCCTGGAATCCGTCCGTGGCGGCTTTCGCATAGTTGATACCAAAGCCTTGGTAATCCAAAATAACCTGCGGAGAAGCTTTACCGTCGCTCTGCATTTCGAACTTGTCGCGAAGTTCGCCAAATTCCGTACTGGAAACGTTCATCATCAAAAGCCCTTTCATTTTTGCAAGCTGACTGACGAAATCACGATAAACTTCGCTGGTAAAGCCTACGTAACCGGGGCCGAAAGAACATTGTCTATCAAAGAGAATGTTCAAAATTTTCGCATAACGTATACCGTAACCGTTATTGAGCTCAACAACCTCTTCCGTTTCGTCGTAGTTTTCCCAAACGGTGTTCTTGTCGCCGCCCATAATGTATTCATAGAACTGACGGTAATAATAGTCGCCGTAGACGCGCAACAGCCAGCTAAACTGCAAGGATTCTACGCTTGCAGGAGTGAGCGAAATCCCCAAAGGATTGCTATACCCTGCCTCTTGCATGTATTGGCAAAGGGAAATCAAATCGTCCCAAGTTTCGGGATACCCCACTTCTTCCGATGCGTTTTTATAACCCAGTTCTCCTGCCGCTTCCAGCGCCACTTCATTGACAAACCAGCACGTCTGCATTACTTCGGAGTTCAAAATAATACTCTTACCGCTGGTGTCTGCTTCTTTGGTCGTGTAAGCTGCTTTTTCCAAGACTTTGGACCATTGTACGTTTTCGCCGCAGTAAGGATTGTACGACGCGATTGCCGAGTACATATCGATACAATAAATGTACGTAGCCCCGTAGCCGAGGTTGCCTTCTACAATATCCCAATCGGTATTGGGGTTGGTCAATTCCGAGTTCAGCTTTTGACCATAAGAAGAGCCTGCGTAGTTGGTATTGATATTGACCTCTACCGCGCCGCCCTGCAATCTCTTATATTCATTCGCCAACGCGCGCCAACCGCTTTGCGTGCCTTCAAAGTCCAAGCATACGTCGATTTTACCCGAAAGCTGATTAATGGACGAAACGTCAGGCAAATACGCGGCGTTAAAGCCTTCGCCGAGTTCTTGTACAGACAAGGGCTGTACGGAAATCATATTGCTATTGCCGCCGCCCGAGCTTGTACTGCTTGACTGCGAATCGTTACTACTGCCGCCGCCGCATGAAGCAAAAACGGACGTACATGCTACCGTTAATGCCAAATATGCCATTATGTTTTTTTTCATAGATTCCTCCTTGTTCGTTTATGTCTGCGCCCTCGCTATTTGCGTATAATCTATATCCGTGCGTACGCGCGACAATATAAACGAGTATATCATACTATGATTATATCTCCCAATTAGCACTTTGTCAATATTAAATATTACTATCCTTGTCACATTTCTTGTCATACTCCACCTTTTTATAAGTTTTTTTTGCAATTTTTGACATTGTGGCGAAGTTTTGTTACATTTTTTGCAATCTTTGCGTTCCCCCCTTGACTTTTCTTTTTTTTGTGGTACACTAAACTTATGAATCAATCGAAACCGTATTCAATTGAAAATCCTTTATTCGAGCATCCCGCCGATAATCCCTTTTACCTTTTTTTGAAAAAGGAACACTTCTTTTTTGATATTCCTCATTATCACAAGAGTTTGGAATTTATCTACGTCATTAAAGGGGAAACGACGGCACATCTTGGAGAAAACGTCTACACCCTTTCGAAGGGCGACGCGATGATTTGTTCGAACGAGCAGGTGCACTTCTACGAAAATTACGATAAAAACAAACTGGGTTTTATCGTTCTTTTAAGTAGCAGTTATCTGCATAATTTTAATATCTTCAACAAGGGCTCCACGTTCCCTACGGTACTGAAAAATAAAAAGGCAAACGCGGAAATTTATGCTCTTTTACAAGAGTGGTTTGACTATAAAGACAGAACCTTCTTGGTAGATTGCGCCTTTGCAAACCTCTTTTTGGATAAGCTTATCAAGTTGTATGGCTTAATCGGGGCGACCGAGTACGAATCTATGAACACAACGGCGATTTCCTTTATCAATTACGTGCAGGAAAATTACCACCTCAATATTTCTTTGGATTCGATTGCCTATCATTTCGGATATTCTAAGGAGTATTTCTCCAAGAAATTTAAACAAGCGGTTGGGAAAAACTTCCTCTCTTTCTTAAACGACGTGCGTCTGCAAAAAGCGGTAGAGCTTTTGAACGACCCCGAACGGAAATACACTTTTAATGAAGTGTGTTCAAGGTGCGGTTTTAATAACTCCGCAACGCTGTATCGGCATTTAAAAAAGATAAAGCAGGTCAACCCTTGTTTCCGCAATAAACCTGAATAAAAAAATCACAGGCGAGGTTCTCTCGCCTGTTTTTTCATGCTGTTCTTACCCAAGTATAGGAAACGAGGCTTGCAATTTGCAAGCCTCGTCTTTGTCGTTTATTGACCGAAGTTTTCAGGGAATTCCGGCATGTCTGAAACGTTGTCGTTTTGCGAAGTTCTAACAACGTCTTCGAAAAGGAGAACCAACTGAATTTCTACGGTTTCATAGATTTTTCCCATGCGTTTTCCCTCCTTAGCCTACACAGATTACCGCTTGCCCGGGTTGCAACGTAATGCTGCCGGAGACAACCTGATAAGGTGCTTCCGCCGTACCTACGCCATAACCCACGAGATAGCACACGCTACCGCTTGCCGTAACGTTTACACTGCCTTTCATTCCATCTACATCTGCATTTACGTACATGGTAACCGTGCTGCCGCCTTTTTCAAGCGTTGTTGTCAACAAGTTTTTAGTATCATTATGGCTTCTCGTCTTCCACACGTAGCCATCTAACAAGCCTTGAATTAACTCGAACTGATACCCCGCCGTCTTGGCTGCGTTGTAATAGGAATATCCGCTGGTTGCACTGTTTCCGATACCGTTACCATAACCATTGCCGTCAAACCCAACCATTGAGCCAGACGTTTCACCTGTAATCGGGAAATAGCAGAACCAAGAATAACCCGCTACGTTATGCGCCGCTGCATACAATAAGGACATATACAAATCTTGTTCAAGTAATACGCCGTCGTTTTGCGTGTGCGCCGTAATTGCTTGGTGGAATTTATAAGCGCCGCCAAGATAGTTATCACTATAAATAACTTCAAAGGATTCGTTGTAGCGGTTGGTAGGTTGGTCCATTGCATGTTGGGTATAGATGTCTACGTAGAGATAGTTTTGATCCTTCACCCCGTCAATTGCCAACCATTTGTTATAATAGCTTTCCAGTGAGCTTTGCGTCAAATATAATTCTTTACCCAGTTCACCGCCTTGCGCTTGGAACAAACAAGCAAGATAGAAGGGATTAGAAACACCCAAAGCCTCACAAGCCTCGTCCAATGCGCTGATAGTATAACTCATCGCATTGATATACTTTCCGTAAGGTTCATCGTCAAGCGAGAACCCATAGAACGCAGGGTGCGTTACGTATTCCGCAAAACCATCACGATTTTTAATTGCCGTCGTTACTTGCGCCTTGCTAGTTGCACCCGTACCCGAATTATCACTCATAGATAAATCATAGAATACTTCGTCGCAGACAATGACTTTCATCCCTATGCTCCACGCAGTATCCATGATATATTTCATACGGCTATTCGACCATTGTTCCTCTGCCGAATAGGAGGCCGCTGTATCATAGGCAATCAAAATGAGGTTATTCCCCATATCCTTCAATCTTTGTGCATGCGCGGGGAATTCCGTAGGCGAAGTCCAGTCGGTTGCATTCGCTTCGTTAGGCGACCAACCCGTTTCCTTGTTATAGTACACAAAGTAGTCGTCGCCGTCTTTATAATACGCATCCGAAATCGCAATCCCCATTGTATTCATCTGAGATTTGTCAAACTTATACAAGCCGTCCAACATCGCTTTATAGGTGAATACGGGCTTCACTTCCACCGTCTCTAACGACGCACTTGCCGCCGAAGTTTTATATTCTTCATAATAGGAGTACGCCGTTACGGTTACATTGTGCTTGCCAACCACTTCTGTCTTATAGGACAAGGCTTCCGTTGCCAAAACATACGTGCCGTTGCGATAATCGTTATCGTCTGTTACGAGGTAATAATCCGCATTCCCTACGGGGCTCCACGTTACCGTGTAGCCCAACCCCTTTGTTACAACGGGGGTAGCAAGTGTTGTAGCACCGACGTTCTTATGCAATTCTGTTTGCGTCTTAATACATGCGAGTTCTTTAATACACTCCATATTGAATTCCGCATCTGAATAATCCTCGTCCCATTCCGCCAATATTTTCAAGATTTTTTGCTTATGCAACGAGGTATAAGCATCGCTTTCCCTATAAGCTTCTGCAAGCGCTTTGTAGTAGCCCGTCATGTCCCCACTCTCTAACGAGAACGTAGCCGTCAAACCGTTAGAGCTGAGCTTGTATCCAGACACCTCAAATACTTGGTCTTCAATGACGATTTCTGCCGTATAACCTGCAAGCATACGAACGCCGTTGATAACGACTGTTTTTACGCTCTTATCAAAGGTGACCGTAACCGTCGTGCCATCATCTACCGCCGAAAGATTATAATTGCCTACGCTGTTTGCCTTGCTTACCTCAAAACCACTATTCACGGTGATATTCACGGTGATGTCCGCAACGTTGTTTACGTAACTGATAACGTTTTCAGCCGTTACCTTGTCATTTACCGCCGACATTGCAACGTCGTAAATACTTCTTGCGTGTAAGTCCTGACTGTACGCCGTATACACGTAGCCTACGCCGGTGGCGTAGTTAATCTTCAAATACCCTCTTGCGGACATTGAACGAGTATATTGTGCAGGGCTGATATTGATAAGAGCAGCCGCATACGTCCACGTGTTGCCCGTTGCTACCGACCAAGTTTCCGTCGGGATATCCACGAAATAGCCCTCGGGGAAGCTTTCATGCACGAATGCAATGCCGCTATCCAAATAGCTGGTGGGAACGATAAGCGTACCCGTGCCAAGAATAAGTTCTGCTTCAAGAGCCGCGCTATATGCGGCACTGTTGAGGTCTACCAAGAAACGAAGACCGCTATCGCCAACCATTCTAACTGCTGCACCGTCACGCATAGACATGGTGAACCATACTGCCTCCAAGGTTGTATCAGCCGTAAGTTCAAATTCGTAGCCTGCAGGATATAACTTGCCGCCTTCGGTTTCCGACCAACCGACGAATACGCAATCTTTCTTGTTGTATTCATAGGCATTCAACTCGGGAAGAGTATACTTCCAAGCCGCTTCTTTCACGATGGTTTTTCCGTCGTTTTGAAGCGTCAAAGTATGTCTTTCGTCTTCCTCTGTCAAACCAGGATCGCTGATGCGTATACCATTAGCAATAGCCGTTGAAGAAGTAAATGCGATACTGTCGACATAAGGCGCATATTGCATATATTGATCCTTACCCAACACATAGGTTTTCGTCACTTCAAATCCGTCAACGCTCAAGTAAACTTGAACCGTGCCTGTTGACTCGTCAAGCATTTTATAACCGATGGTTACACGGTAAGTTTTTCCTTTTTCAAAAGGCATGTTAGCATCAAAGTCGAAAGCCTCAATGTTCCCGCCGTTTTCACCGTCGTTATAATCACTAGGGGCACAATAAAATTGTGCACACTTATTATTATTTTGAGGACGGTACAAATAGAATCTCCACCCGAAACAGTTTGAAGAATTATGCCCTACCGTCTTCATTGTAACTGCGAAAATAGAATATTCCCCCTGCGCGGAAACATCATTATCACCGATATTTAATGAGAAATCAAACGTCAAGGAGAAGGAGTCGGACGTGTTATAACCACACACCTTACCATCCGTCGACGAATCCAC
>JAZQGK010000199.1:0-3463 GCA_045539975.1 Candidatus Scatosoma sp.
CATGGCTACGATCCGACTTGGTTCGGTATTCGATTACCAATCCCGACGTGTATATCGAAGCGAACTTGATTGGCTTTTATAATATTTTGGAAGCGTGCCGACATAATCCCGTAGAGCATTTGGTGTATGCATCCAGTTCATCGGTGTACGGCTCGAATAAAAAAGTTCCGTATTCCACAGAAGATAAAGTGGATAATCCCGTGTCCTTGTATGCGGCGACGAAAAAATCCAACGAATTATTGGCGCACGCCTACAGTAAATTGTATAATATTCCTTCGACGGGGCTTCGGTTTTTTACTGTTTACGGGCCTGCGGGGCGTCCTGATATGGCGTATTTTGGATTTACGAACAAGCTGTTGAAAGGTGATAAAATTCAGATTTTTAATTACGGAAACTGTAAACGTGATTTTACGTTTGTGGACGATATTGTAGAGGGGGTAAAGCGTGTTATGCAACACGCACCCGAGAAACAAAACGGCGAGGACGGATTGCCTTTGCCGCCGTATAAAGTGTATAATATTGGCAACAGCAGCCCTGAAAATCTGCTTGATTTCGTGGATATTTTACAGCAAGAGTTGATTCGTGCGAAGGTTCTTCCTGCGGATTATGATTTTGAGGCGCATAAAGAACTTGTGCCTATGCAGGCGGGTGACGTGCCTGTAACGTATGCGGACACTTCAGCTTTAGAAGAAGATTTTGGGTTTAAGCCCGCGACGCCGCTTCGAGTGGGGCTTCGAAAATTTGCCGAATGGTATAAAGAGTTTTATAAGGTATAAAAATTAAGTTTGCAACCGAGTTGCCATAGGAGACACCATAGGGACAAGGGTGCAACTGTATTTTCAAAGAACGGATTTTTTGCTGCGGAGATGTTTGGCGGGAGTCTGTTTCTTCATAATTAATATTAAGGAGAAAAAGAAATGAAAATAGCAGTCGCAGGGACCGGCTACGTCGGTCTTTCTATGGCAGTGTTGCTTTCGCAGCACAATGAGGTAACGGCGGTGGATATCGTACCCGCCAAGGTGGAGCTTATCAACAATAAAAAATCGCCAATCGTCGATAAAGAAATCGAGGAATATTTGGCGACGAAAGAGTTGCGTTTAACGGCAACGACAGATGGTGCGGCGGCATATAAAGATGCCGAGCTTGTGATTATTTCCACGCCGACAAATTATGACGAACGTAAGAATTACTTCGATACGTCGTCGGTGGAAAGCGTTATTGAGCAAGTCATTGAGGTAAATCCCGATGCGGTTATGATTGTAAAAAGTACTGTACCTGTTGGGTTTACGGAAAGCGTCCGAGAAAAATATTGTTGCGACAATATTTTATTCAGCCCGGAATTTTTGAGAGAGGGCAGAGCGTTGTACGACAATTTATATCCAAGCCGTATTATTGTGGGTGTCCCCGTGCGCAACGCGCGTTTGAAAAAGGCGGCGGAAACGTTTGCGAAATTGTTACAAGAAGGCGCGCTGAAAGAAGATATTGAAGTTCGGTTTATGAATCCGACTGAAGCTGAAGCGGTGAAATTGTTTGCAAACACTTATTTAGCTTTGCGTGTTTCCTTCTTTAACGAATTGGATACTTATGCTTCGGTACGTGGGTTGGATACGAAATCGATTATTGAAGGGGTAGGGTTAGATCCCCGTATTGGTGGACATTATAACAATCCTTCGTTTGGGTATGGCGGTTATTGTTTGCCGAAGGATACGAAACAGTTATTGGCGAATTACAATGACGTGCCGCAAAATATTATTTCTGCGATTGTTGCGGCGAACAGTACGAGAAAAGATTTTATTGCCGATCAGATTATCGCAAAACATCCCAAAGTAGTAGGCGTGTATCGATTGACAATGAAGGCGGGTAGTGATAATTTCCGTCAAAGCAGTATTCAAGGCGTTATGAAGCGCATCAAAGCAAAGGGTATCGAAGTGGTGATTTACGAGCCGACTATGCGGGAGGATACGTTCTTTAATAGCCGTGTGATTCGTAATTTGGAAGAGTTTAAATCGATCTGTGACGTGATTTTAGCGAACCGTTACAACGAAGAAATTGAAGATGTTTTAGATAAAGTCTATACGAGGGATTTATATTTTAGAGATTAAACAATGGGGGCAGGTATGCAACGAACGGTTGAAAAAGTATTTTTCGCGTTGATTCGTTTTGAGATAAACGGCGACGAGCTTTGCGATGAAATAAAAAACTTAATAACGCTTGAAATGCTACCTGCTTTGTTTAAGCTTTCCAAACGGCACGATTTGGCGCATCTCATTGGCGATGCGTTGGATAAAAACGGTTTATTGCCTGATAGTGCGGAAGCTAAAAAACGTTTTTCGCAAGAGCGTAATATGGCGGTGTACCGCATTGAACAGTTGCGCTATGAATATGAGCAAACGTTCGCGATTCTAGAAGAATTGCAGGTGGATTATTTGCCGTTAAAGGGCACAGTCCTTAGAAAATTATATCCAGAAGATTGGATGCGCACTAGTGCTGACGTGGACGTTTTGGTCCATAAAGTGGACTTGGGGAAAATTATTGCGGCATTGCAAGAAAAATTAGAATATGTACAAGAATCTATCGGGGCGTATGATGCTGTTGTAATCTCGCCTACAGGATTTCATCTCGAATTACATTTTGACTTGATTACCAAATACGACAATGAAACGGCGAACGATTTGTTGGCGAATGTTTGGGATTATACCGATAGGGTTGGAAATTCTTATCAACGAATAATGCGTGATGACTATTTTTATTATTACCATCTTGCACACATGGCACGACATTTTATCGATGGTGGATGTGGTGTTCGTCCTTACGTGGATTTGTGGTTGTTAAACAAGAAAATCTCCTTTGATAAAGAGAATCGAAACGCGCTATTAAAAAAAGGGGGATTGCTGAAATTTGCACAAGCATCGGAGTTTCTTTCAAGAGTTTGGTTGGAAGATGAACCTCACGTTCAAGAAAGTCGATGGCTGGAAGATTATCTTTTGAACGGTGGCGTCTACGGAAATAAAGAAAATAAAGTTGTTATACAGCAAGGCCAAACGGGTAGCCGGTTCAAGTATATTATGTCGCGAATTTTTATGCCGCTTGAAGAGATGCAGTATCGTTATGAAGTCTTAAAAAAGCACAAATGGTTATATCCTTTTATGGTTGTGCGTCGTTGCTTTGAAGTGCTATTCAAAGGGGATAGTAAACGCATTAAAAAAGAGTTAAAAACAAGTGATGATATTTCAAGTGAGAAACAAAAAGAGTCTATGAAATTGATTGAATATTTGGGCTTAAAATTATAGTAAAACAGCTTTCTAAAACTACTGTTGCGAAAAGTGGTACAGTGGTAAAAAAGTAACGAAAAATCACATAGAAAAAGCGCGGAAGGGCCGATAGAATAAGGCTTTCCGCGCTTTGTTGTATAGTAAAACCACGCCATAGTGGCGTGGTTCGGTAGAGGTTTACCGGTGAGTAA
>JAZQGK010000200.1:0-12181 GCA_045539975.1 Candidatus Scatosoma sp.
GCGTTGGCTTTCATCGCATTTTGCGCATTTAACGCCAAGTTATGGAAGAAATCCGCTTCTTTGCTTTCCACCGTCGTTTTCGCCTCGGCATAGCCAGCATAGGCCATATACGAATAGTAGTTGATTTTACCGATTCCGCGACGAATAACCTCTTTATATTCCTCGTGGGAAATACCGCTGCCGCCGTGCATTACAAGGGGCAAATCGGTTAATTCACGCACCTTTGTAATGATATCCATATTCAAAACGGGTTTTGTTTTATAAATTCCGTGCGCCGTACCAAATGCAATCGCGAGCGCATCTATACCAGTCTTTGCAAGAAAGTCGGGTACAAGTTCGGGTTTTGTATAAAGGTCGGACGGGTCGGAAATACTGCTTTCGCCGCCACCCTCTCTTTGAGGAAGTGCGCCAAGCTCTGCTTCCACTTCTACGCCGTTTTGATGTGCGTAATCCACCACCTCTTTCGTACCCTTTGCGTTTTCTTCGTAAGGAAGGGTGGAATAGTCAATCATCACCGATGTAAAACCGAGCGCAATGGCGCGTTTGCAATAGTCAAAGTCCTCACCATGGTCGAGATGAACGCATACTTTTACCTTGCTGCGCTTTGCAAGCTCTACCATTACGGGCCCAATTTTATCAAGCGGAGCGACCTCTTCATGGCATTGCGCATGCGAGATAATCACAGGCACGTTCAATTCTTCTGCAGCATCTAAAACGGCAAGCAAACATTCTAAATTTGGCGTGTTAAAACTGCCGATGGCGATTTTTCTTTTCTTGCCTTCTGCAATTACTTCTTTCAAACTCGCTAACATAATTTAACCCTCAATATCAATCACTTCATAGCCAAGATACGTTTTGAACGCTTCTTCCAAAACGTACTTCATATGTCCTACGCCAACCGTCGTATGGTGCTTAAAACCACCTTTCGCAAGGCGAATCAGTTTGTTTTGCAAGTCGGGGATTTCCGCAACACCGCCGCAACCGAAGAACGCGCCTTCGATTTCGTCGTCCGTAAATTTTGCTTCGCTAACGTATACTTTCAACTTTCCGTCTTCGGTAAATCCGTTAGAGAATGTCATATCCATCGGAGCAATTCTGCCTTCGTTCGTGCCCCAACCGCTGCCAGGATCGCCTTTTGCAAACATCTTGTGTTCGGTAACCGTGCCTTTGCCCGCCATAAGGCTTTGCGCAACGGGTCCGCAATGGAAAAGAATGACTTTGTTTTCGTCTTCCCCATAGTTGTTATTCCAGTCAAGGCAAGCCGTTGGCTTTCCGCTTGCAAGCTGCATTGCACGCATCGTGATTGCACTTGTCAAGTCAATTTCGCACGAGCATACGATACCTCTATCGTTGAGCTCAGAAATCAACACGCAAGGACATACGCGAAGTATCGTTTCCATTTCGTTCCAGCAACGGAGCGTAATTGCATCCAAATGATACTCTGCAATATATTCATCAATGACAACGGAAATTTTCGCAAGCATTAGCTTGTTTGTTTGGGGGACTTTTGTAAAGTCTGCATAGTTTTCCAAACGTTCGATTTTTGCAAGCACAGCCGCGTCGTTATCTTCTTTCTTTTGCACTTTGAAAATAAGTTCGGACAAATCGAAACTTTCCACGTTGATACCGTATCTTTGCAAGGTCACTTCATCAAAGCGCACCGTCTTAAACGCCGTCGTTCTGGCACCTATACAACCCAAATTAAAGCGTTTCATCCCCTTTACCACACGGCAAATTGCCGCAAAATCGTCAAGGTTTTGTCTAAACGCTTCGCTCAAAGGATGTACCACGTGAGGTTTCATAACCGTAAAGGGCAATTTGTATTGATAGAATACGTCCGTAACCGAAAATTTACCGCAATACGCGTCACGGCGGTGTTTGAAATCCATTTTACCGATTTCGTCGGGATATGCCTGCATAAGCACGGGAACACCTGCGTCCTGCAAAGCGGCAATTGCGCCGTTTTCGTCGATGAAGATGGGCATACACAAAATAACGCCGTCGTATTCCCCTTCGTGACTTTTAAGCCAATCATGATACAATCTACCTTCATCGCGCGTTTCAATCGCGCCGTAACGGGTGAGATTTTCGTCCATTGCAATGTATTCATAACCTGCATCCGTAACTGCTTGAATCATATCTTTTCTTGCGCCCGTAATCAGTTCGCCAGGCATAAACCCTCTATTGCCAAAATATAATGCAAATTTCATATCAATAAAACTCCTTCAACGTTTTATATAATTTTTTATACTTTTGATATTGCCCCTCATACGCTATGTGTTGCGTATGATTAGGTTCAAACTCTTTCACGTACCGAACAAAGATATCGCGAGCCTCATATAGGTCTTTCGCCCCGCCGAGCGCGACGGCTTGTAACATAGCGCAACCGCAAAGTCCCCCCTCGGAAGAACGCAAAATTTTGACGGGAATGTTTTGGATATCCGCTTTGATTTGCATCCATTTTTCAGAGTTCGCTCCACCACCCGTCGCCACGACGTTATCCACGGTGATCGCATACCTACCTACCGTCTCCGCGTTAAAACGCATTTCAAAAGCCGTGCCTTCCATAAGGGATTTATAAAGCGTGGAATCGGTGGTTTCCGCCGTTAAATTCACGATGGCGCCTTTCGCATTCAAGTCCTGATACGGCGTACTTGCACCGCCAAAATACGGCAACGTCAAAATCCCCGTGGGCTCGTCCACCATATCCTTTTCGATATACGTAAAAAAGTCCTTTTCCTCGCCCTTATATCCATGCATAATTTTCTTACGTAACCAATTCACCGTCGAACCGCAAGAAAAGTTAAGAATATAAGTGCAATATAATCCTTCCAAAGCATACGGAACGCAAGGATACCCTTGTTTGCCCATTTCAATATCCGTAGGCTTATCCCTGAACAAGGTCGTGATACACTCCACCGTCCCCATACCGTCCACCGCATCGCCCGCTTCAAGTACACCTGCACCAAGCGACGTACATACTTGATCATGCGAACCAAGCACCAAAACGGCGTCTATGCCAAACTCCGCTTTCAGCTTTCCAACAATCGTTCCCGAACGCTTTGGATCGGAGAACAAAGACATGGGTATATTGAATTCATCTAAAATCTCTTTTGAGAAGGTTAATTTATCGACATCAAACGCACCCGTTCGCGACGCAAGTGCATAATCGATTACCCGTTCTCCCGTCAATAAATATCCGAAATAATCGCACATCAGCATCATTTTGTCCGCCTTGGCAAATACTTCAGGATAATTATTTTTTATCCACAGCAATTTGGAAAGGGAATACATGCTGTGCGGAATGACACCCGTTGTCAAAAAAGCGTTTCCTTCGCCTATGCGAGCTTTAATTTCTTCCGCCTCTTTCTCCCCTCGAGGATCGGTATACAGCATAGGATAAAAAAGTACGTTATCCTCTTTATCTAACAACACGAAAGATTCCCCGAGCGAAGAAATACACACGGAATCTATTTTGTGCTGTTGCGATATGGAGCCAATCATTTGTCGAAGATGTTTTTCGATGGCATAAATATCTACGTATTGACAACCATCTGACGCCAAAAAATCATATTCTTCAAAGAGATATTGCAAAATCTCTCCTTTTTCAGAAAATAATTGACATTTACAGCCCGTTGTCCCTATATCAATACTTAAATAATTCATCTCTTTTAATAACTTTCCTTGTTATATTCCCAACACTTTAATCAATAAGATTAAGCCAGTTTAATTCCTCTAAAGAAAGTTTGAGTTCCATCGCCTCGATATTATCGAATATTTGTTGTGAGGTAACTGGGCTGGAAAGCGCACAAAGGCTCATATCCTGCGAGAAAATCCACGCCAAAGCGATTTGCGCAACCTTCACGCCCTTCTTTTGGGCAAGAATTTCACATCTGCGAAGCCTTTCAATATTTTGAGAGCAATAATATCCCTTAATACCCGCTTCGTCCATAATCTTGTATGCGTCTTCGGGGCTTTTACTTGTAAATGCGCCCGAAAAAAAGCCACGCGCAAGGCTGGAATATGCAAAAACCGTAATTCCTTTTTCGCCATACCATTTCCTTGCTTCAAGATTTTCAGGGCCGGATATCGTTACACACGGGTCTGAAAACTTTGCGTCCGCTACCCAAGGGTCGCTTACTTGCTCTGCCAAACCGAAATTCGGGCTGGATACTGTAAAAGGTATTAAATTGTGTTTAACTGCATATTCATTGGCTTCTTCAATTCTTTGATGGGTCCAGTTTGAGCCACCAAACGCTGCGATTTTGCCTTCTTGATAAAGCCTATTCAGCGCTTCTACTATAATACCAACAGGCACTTTATGGCTATCTCTATGTAACATATAAACATCAATTTTATCGGTCTTTAATTTTTTCAAAGAATCGTTTGCGTCCGATAAAATATCGTAATCGGTTACTCTGTCACGCCAAGCATTGGGATGAGCGCCTTTGGTTAAAATCACGCATTTATCGCGATTATTTCTCGCCTGCATCCATCTGCCCATGATTTCTTCGCCGTAATGCGCTGCGCAATCAAAGGTGTTGATTCCTGCTGAAAATACCGTATCCAAAAGCTCGAATGCAGCGTTTTCGTCTTGCTTTGTTGCCCCAGGCGCAACAGCTGCAAACAGTTTCGGCGTTGCCGTTCCAAAAACCAATCTTGAGATATCTTTTTCAAGTCCTTTTACTTTTATATACTGCATAAATTCTCTCCCGTAATTTCAAGTTCCGCTTTTATACCTTTTTAAATCCACAAATCAATTCACGATATTTATCGGATTTCCCGCCAAATATTGCTTTACGTTTTCAATGGCAAAGCGAATCAATCTTCTTCTTGTATCCAAAGCCGCCCAGCTAATATGCGGCGTTATAAAGCAATTCGGTGCTGTAAGGAGCGGATTATCTTCTGCGAGAGGCTCCATTGCCACAACGTCTAATCCTGCACCGTAAACCTTGCCACTATGCAATGCTTCCGCCAAATCATACTCGTTAATCAAGCCGCCTCTGCTATTGTTGAGAATAATCACACCGTCTTTCATCTTCGCAATGGTGTCCTTATTGATCATATTGACCGTTTTTTCCATCAAAGGACAATGCAAACTGATAATATCTGACTGTTGCAACAACTCGTCAAGCGAAACGTATTTTACGCCCAATTTTAACATATCCTCGCTTTGATAATCGTCGTAGGCAATCACGTTGCACCCCATCGCCATACATGCTGTAGCCACCGTTTTACCAATTCTACCAAGTCCGATTACGCCCAGCGTTTTATATTCGAGCTCGTAGATGGGATAGTCCCAAAAGCACCAATCACTATCACTGCTTCTACGAAGTTTTCTTACCTCTTGATCATGGTGCGCAACATGATTAGTTATCTCCATTAATAACGCTACCGCGTGTTGACCGATCGCCTTGCTACCATAAGACGGAACATTAGAAACAAGAATCCCCCGCTTTTTTGCTTCTTCCAAATCAATTTTATTGAAACCCGTTGCAATAACGGAAATATATTTGATATTCGGGCATTTATCCAAAACTTCTTTGTTGATTTCGCCTTTATTGATAAGTACGATTTCTGCATCCCCGATTACGTTTGCAATCTCTTCTTGCGGCGTTTGATGATATATCTTTGTATCGCCAAGCTTTAAAAGTTCACTCCAATCGATTTCGCCTTCAAATTCTCTGGGCGTATCCACAACAACTATTTTCATACTTTACACACGTCCTTTATAAATCTTTTACACCGTCGATCATTGCATTCAAACCGCGCATATAATAATCTCTATCAACGGCCATCCACAAAACGTTTGCGCCCATGTCACGATATTTTTTCGCCAAGGTCTCGTTATCGCAAAAGATGCCGCAAGATTTGTTGTATTTTTTACATATATCAAAGACTTCTTGAACTGCCTTATTCATTTCCTCGCTACCGATATTTGCAGGCGTACCCACCATAACGGACATATCGTACGGACCAATGATAATCGCACTTATGTACTCACCATACGTCTCTAACATTGCGGGCAAATTTTTGATCCCCTCGGGCGATTCGATTTGAGGCAACAAAAAGCGGGTTTGTTTAAAATCTGCAAATTTTTCGCCAGGTCTAAACTGACCACAGCCTCCCATGCCTTTCCTTCCGTCAGGAGCAAACAGTAAACCGTCAACAGCCGTACGCAACTGTTCCAAAGTTTCCGTCCTGGGAATCATGATGCCATCTGCACCCATGTCTATCAGCTTCGCGACCAAATGATATTCTGCATCTTGCACTCTTACAAAAGAGGGAACTTTTAACAATCTCATCGTTTGAAGTAAAGGTACAAGATTTTGAGCGTCAAAAATACCGTGTTCCGTATCAAACAAGATATAATCTATATCAGCTCTCCCCGCCATCTTTTCCAAAATAAGCGAACTACTAATCATTGTCATCGTTGTCCCAACAATTTTTTCTTTTTGGTCAAACTTGTTTTTTAATAACTGATATCTATCCATAATACTCCTTCTTTTAATTAAAAATATCCCGTCCATCTATGTTTTACAGTTACGGTACATTTTACCTCTATGTTGACAAGTTTTGCGGTAACAATCGCGGTGCCTTCTTTCTTTAACGCCGTGATTTTACCGTTTTCGTCAACAGTCACGATGCTTTCATCGGAAGATGACCAAACTGCCACATAGCCTTTATTCCCCGTAAGCCCCAACTGAGCAGATTTCATTTCGTAGATTTCCATACTGTTTTGCATGGAAACCGTGGAATCGGAAAGTGCCTTCGTTACGTAATCATGTAAAATCTCTTGCTTATATCCGTCTTGGATTGCATACGCTGCAACCTGTGCAATAGAACGTTCTTCTGGTTCAGAATAATAATACTGCCCGTTTGCATAAACGTAACTACGCGCCACAATCACCTCGTCGAAATACTCTTCAGGAATCTCTGTCAATACAGCATTGAAATACTCATAGCCTTCCTCATAGTCCTTAGGATGATTAACTCTCACATCTTCCGTAGCCCATTTCGTTTGCACAATATTATTAACAGTTGCTGTATCAACGGTCAGTTCATTCTCCCCAAGCACTGCTTTGGGTATGATAAGCGTACCGAACGTTGCGCCCGTATCAGCTAATTCTGTTTGAATTTTAGATTGGAAACGAAGTCCGCTCGGCGCAGAAAGACGAACGCTACCGCCCAATATCGTAGGTGTATCAACGATGACAAATTCTTTTTCAACGTTCAATTCCCCGACCACAACGCTGTATTTCGCCTTGCCAATCTCAATGTTGTTCTCATAAGCGATGGCAGGCTTGTCATATTCCCAATCACCGCTAAACGTAAGCGTTGCAGGCTTAATTGCGCTACCCGTATATTGCAAAGAAACGTTCTCGTCCATGCCCAACGTTGCAGTTGCTGCAAGGGTGTCATGATACGCGCAAGTCTGCGTAATCACGTCATCGCTTTCCGTGTAAGTATAGTAGTGATACTCGTCAGCAGCTGCAATGCTATCCATAATAGAAGTTGCAACCAAATCCTGACCGCCTAATTCGTCTTTATATGCATTATACGCCGTTGCACTCGTAAAGACGATCTGACAGTTTTCGGCATCGACATTATAACGAGAACGTCCGTAGATACCCTTATCGCTTTGGCTTGCGCCGAAGGTAATATTTACATTGCCGCCAAGCTCTAAATTAATCTTCCCGCTAACAACATATTTTGTTGTACCGTTACCATAGCTACCTGCATAGACGCGGCGTGTAATCGTACCGCCAAGGAGGCGTACGTCTACGTTGCCTGTTACAATCTGACCTTCACTACCACCGAATACTTGTTGCATGGTACCGCCTTCCACGCGAACGCTCGCGCCACTGGTTGCATGACCACCATTCAAACAACTACCGTATACGCCCATTATTGTGCCGCCTGTTACCGTTACGTTGGTGCCTTGGGCAATAGTACCGCCCCAGCCATACGCACCGCCTGCTACGTACACAGCCTTTGCTGCATCTTGGAATACCAAGTTTGTGCTACCTTTTACGGTATCTACGTGACCGCCGCCCAATACGGAATATATAAACGCATGACCTGATTTAATTTGATTATCTACGTCCGAGGCATTATTATTCACGGTACCTCCCACAGTAAGGTTGGTATTTCCCGTAACCGTACCTCTCAAGCTACCACCGTAAATATAGTTATACGTACCTGCAAGTACCGTCAAATTGGTACTTGCTACCGTCGACCCTTCTTTACCGCCGCCAAAAAGTCTAATTTTTTCCTGACTATAAGAAACGCCTTCGCCGAAGACCATTTTATTACCGTTGGCATAAATGAAAGTTTCCAAAGTAGAATCAACCGTCCAGGTCATATTCGTAAAAGTGACACTGTCGTTGATGACAATTTCTTTCATTTGCGTACCTTTGCCGTCATTGAACTCCGAGTTAGGCAAACCGCTTACATTCAAGCCGCCGCCCGTGATCGTCACCGTCTTACCATGCGCAGTCCAACTATCAATCGTCACAGTATCTTTGAGAGTAATCGTACCGCCGTTATTGATCTCTGTCAAGGCTTTATCAAGCGTTGCATACGGCGAATCGGCCGTACCGTCATTCTCGTCGCTACCCGTAGATGAAACGTATACCGTCGTTTCTACTGCGGATACGTCTACAGGCTTTATATTTCCGACGGCAAACAACATAGCCCCAAGAGCGCATATTGATAATATCCCTACAATTTTCTTTTTCATAAATCTACCTCTTAACCGTTATTTTGGGTAAACCAACCATTATTCCAGCCGCCTAAATCATCGGCATTTTCACCACTTGTTGAGTTGGTGATGATATCTTGTTCTTGCAAATAAATAACCTTTATAAAAAGTTCCTCATATTTATACATACTTATCTCCCGACCATCGCCAGCAATTTTTCAGTAATTTTCCCGCGTCTACTTTTAAACACGGAGATGCAACGATGCGTTTCCACTGATTTTTATAATCAAGGCGTTATGTTTCCACCGCCTCAATCGTAAAGCATTTCGTTTCAAAGTCTTTCATGTTTTTAGGGAAGCGCAAGCCTACGTTCATCAAAACGTCACCCTTAAACGTTCCCATCCCCTCAATGGAATAATATTTATGCTTATCCAGCCCTTTTAATTTCACAAACGGATAAACGTCGTTGCACTTTGCAAACATTTTCATGATGATGAATACGGCACGCATTTTATCCTTTGATACCACCATCTGCGAAAAATAGTTACCCTCAAATGGGCTTAACAAACGATATAAATCCCCTCGCAAAATCAAATCCTGTATTCCGTTATAGAATGTGATATGGTTGCTAATTTTCAAAAAATCTTCTTCCGTTAATGCATGTAAATTCAGTTCATATCCCGTCGCACAAAAACTCGCCATATCCATACGACTTTGCATGGGCGTCACTCTGCCCACTTGATGATTAGGACATATCGAAATATGGCCACTCATCGCAGACAATGGATAACACATACTCGTCCCATATTGAATATACGCACGGCAAGCCGCATCCGAATTATCACTCGTCCAAATCTGTGGGAAGTAGTACAGCATAGCAGGGTCAAACCTGCCTCCGCCGCCTGCACAACCCTCAAAGAATACGTTCGGGAAGGTTTCCGTTAAATATCTCGCAAGTTCATATACACCGAGCATATATCGATGCGCCGTCTCTTGTTGACGCTCCGTCGGCAAATACGGCGAGTAGAATTCTGTCATCGTACGGTTCGCATCCCATTTTACGTAGGAAATGTCGTTGGTCCTTAACATTTCGCCGATCACTTTTTTCATATACTCGACCACGTCGGGATTTGCAAAGTCTAACATCCATTGATGACGGCTTTTGCATGCTTTAACGTTCGGCGCGGCAATATGCCAATTCGGGTGAGCTCGGAACAAGTCGCTATTCTCACTGATCATTTCTGGTTCAAACCAAAGCCCGAATTTTATATTGCATTCACGACACTTTTCAATGATTGCCGTCAAGCCCCCAGGCAATTTATCTCTATTGACAAACCAGTCTCCAAGGCTTGACCAATCATCGTTGCGCTTGCCAAACCAACCGTCGTCCAAAACAAAAGTATCAATCCCCGTCCCCTTGGCCTTTTCAATCAAATCACAAAGTTTCTTTTCGTCGAAATCAAAATAGGTACTTTCCCAGTTATTGAGAAGCACTGGACGTTTCTTATACGAAAAATTGGGGTTGATAAGATATTCTCGATACAAATCATGGAATTGCTGTGAAAGTTTGTTAAAACCGCTATCACTATACGCAAGCACCGCTTCGGGCGTTTCAAAGCTTTCTCCTGCACCTAACAGCCAAGAGAAATCTTGTTCGTTGATACCGCCGCTGATGCGCGTAAAGCCTATCTCCGTCGCCTGTGCCTTTATCGAATGCGAACCCGAATAGATCAGGTTAAATCCGTACACTTCACCGTTGTATTCATCCGCATTTTTATCGCAAAGCACCATAAACGGATTTGCTTGGTGAGACGATGCGCCGCGCGTACTGCTTACTTCGCAAATATGATGGGATAAAGAAGTCCTTTCAATTTCCCTTTCGCGTGTAGGTGCACCATACAAGGCTACGCTGTCAAAATCAGCGCGATTGATATCTAGGTTAAAGCTGCTGATTTTAAGCACCGAAACCGCGCTTTCGCCACCGTTCCGAATCACACTGCGACGAGCTACCGCGGAAATTTCCTCATAAACCGTATAATACAAGTCAAGTTCTAACGCATTAGCCTTGTCTTCCAAGGTAACAACCAGCGTTTCACCGCCACGCAAAGTCGGCATACCCAAAACTGCAGGCTTCTCCTGCAAAATCGTATGCGTTTTATAGCGAAAATCGGTGATACGGCTTCCGTTGTGCGCTTTTATAAGCACGGATGGAATACGGTAATCCCCACGTCCGTAAGTCGCGAATTCTTGTGGAATTACATTTAACGAAATTTCTTTCCATTCCATATAACAAGGCGAAAAAGAACAATGCATTTTTTCGAACATCCAGGAAAGATTTTCTTCCGAAAGCCTTTTTCCATAATATAAATGTTCTAAATACCCTTCGTCGTTGACACGAAAGATATAGCTATATTCCTTGCCTGCTAAATAAAAGGTTTTATTTTGTTCACAAAAGCGAATACTCATGTTTATTCCTCTTTTATTTTGGTTAAAGAGCTCTCCTTGGAGTCCGTTTACACGGACCCCAAGGGCTCCTTTGGGGTTATTTAATGATGCTTAGTAAGTATACAACAGACTCTCTCTAAGTTCAAAATTAGCAATAGTGAACTTGTAATTTCTCGGCGCATGATTACCAGGATTTACGAATCCGCTAGAACCGCTATAACGCCAAGCAAGCAACATCTGCGATCTAGCGTTCCACGAGCCTGCCTGCCCCGTGCTCGTCATGAACGTATTCATATTCGTCTTCCAATTCGAATCAGTGAAATACGTCATATCCAATCTTATTTCGACCACGTAAGTATTGTCTTTACCCGATACTTTATTGCAAGTAGAAATGGCCTTTGCCGTACCGAAGGTGTGCAAATCGTTGACCGCACCGCCTTCTACGGTGAGTTCGAAGGTAAAGCTTGCATACTTGCCTTTTAATCCACCCAAATAAGTAATGGTGTCCATCTTATTGAACATAAGGAAGGAACCGTACGTTGCGGTAGCATTGAAGGTCGCGTCGATAATAATTTCACCGTTTGCACCCGTATCCACCGTCATTCCGTCATATGTCTTATTTACGCCACCGTCACGGAAACCAAAGTCGTCACTAAACAAGACGCCTTTTCTAAATCCTGTGTTCGAAATTGTGAAGACGTAATTTCTGCTACCTGACCAAGTCAACGGGGATTTCCATGCAATAAGCATCTTGTCAAGGCTACCCGATTGACCTGCCTGACCACCAGTGGTTGCGATCCCATAAATGTTATCATAATAGGTTGTGATATGCTCTACGTCTACGACAATCTGATATGCGCCATTTGCATTCTTTGCAAAGGAAGTCAACGCCTTACCAAATACGTACAAGTCGGATACGTTAGCTGCATTGTCGCCGCCTACACCAAGCGAGAACGTCAACTTCTTATAACCTTCTGCAATCAATTTTTCGTAGTATGCCTTACTGTACATATTTCTCAGCATAAGCATCGG
>JAZQGK010000201.1:0-8926 GCA_045539975.1 Candidatus Scatosoma sp.
TTCCTCCAAGTGAATAAAAATCGGGTGTTGCAAAAATAAAGCAACACCCGATTTTTATGTATGTAGTCATTTTAAGAGAAATATTTTGGTTATTTTTAATATTTCAATGCGTACATGGTACCGCCATATTATTTCAACGCGTACATGGCACCCTCGTTTTTAATCAAATAAACAAAAATTGTTTGTTTTTTAAGTTTGCAATAGGGGTTGACAATACGAAAATGAAGGTGTATAATATATTTATATATTATAAATATTATAAAATTTGAGTATAGCGACATGAGACGAGGAAAGAATTTGCTGATTATCGGCGCAGGGCAATATGGTTGTGTAGCAAAAGAAACAGCGGAAGCTATGAACTGTTATAATAAAATTGATTTTATTGATAATAATTCTTCGTTGGCTATAGGCAAAACGGGTGAGCTTGAAGCTTTTTTGACGAACTATCAAAATGCGTTTGTTGCTATTGGTAATTCTAAAATCAGATTGAAGATCCTTAGTCAACTGAGCGAGTTGGGTTATCAAGTAGCGACGTTGATTCATCCAAGAGCTTATGTGGCATCATCCGCGAAGATTGGAAAAGGGTCTATCATTGAACCGAATTCTGTTGTACAGTCGAATACGAGTATTGGAATGGGCTGTTTAATTTCAGCTGGAGCAGTAATAAATCATAATGCGATAGTGGAAGAGGGTTGTCATATTGATTGTAATGCAACCGTTCCAGCGCGTAGTGTTGTAAAAGTAGGCACGAAAGTAGAATGTGGACAAGTTTATAAAAGTGAGGCGGGTAATGTATAAGTATTTTTTTAAGAGATTGTTTGATTTAGTAATATCTTTTTTAGGGATTATTGTTTTGGCGATACCGATGGCGATTTTGGCTGTCGCGATTAAATGTGACAGCAAAGGACCTGTCTTTTTTAAGCAAAAAAGAATAGGTAATCATAAGAAGACTTTCATGATTTTGAAATTCCGTACAATGCGAACGGATACTCCGCACGATGCGCCTACGCACGAGCTTTCCGATCCTAAAAAATGGATTACGAAGGTAGGTGCTTTTTTGCGTAAAACTTCCTTGGATGAAATTCCACAAATCTTTAATATTTTTGCTGGACAGATGTCCATTATTGGTCCTCGACCCGCATTGTGGAATCAAGACGATTTGGTTGCTGAGCGTGATAAGTATGGAGCAAATGATGTAAAACCTGGGCTTACGGGTTGGGCGCAAATTAACGGGCGTGATGAGTTGGAGATTCCTGTAAAAGCAAAGTTGGACGGTGAATACGTTGAAAAATTGAACGCTGGCAAGTTCAAAGGAATTGCTATGGATTGGAAGTGTTTCTGGGGTACAATTTTCTCAGTCCTCAAGAGCGATGGCGTCGTGGAAGGCGGCACGGGTGAAATGAAGAAACAACAGCAAGAAAACGATAGCGCAAACGAAAGTGTAGTTGCCGAAGAAGTTGTTATATCACAAGAAGAGGGAATAGAAGAATGAAAAAGATACTGATAACTGGCGCAAACAGTTACATAGGAACTTCATTTGAACGATATATGCAACAGTATGCTGATGAATACCAAGTCGATACGATTGATATGATTGACGGAACTTGGCGAGAGAAAGAGTTCTCGGAATATGACGTTGTATATCATGTAGCTGGGATTGCGCATCAAAAAGAAACAAAAAAGAATGCATGTCTGTATTATAAAATTAACAGAGATTTAGCGATAGAGGTGGCTCAAAAAGCTAAAAAGGAAGGCGTGTTGCAATTTGTTTTTCTTAGCTCAATGAGTGTTTATGGGAAAGATACAGGAGTTATTACGGAGGGGACACAGCCTAACCCTAAAAGTAATTATGGGAAATCAAAATTGCAAGCGGAGGAAGGGCTTAAAAGCTTGTCTTCGGATGATTTTATTGTTAGCATTTTGCGTCCGCCTATGGTATATGGAAAAGGGTGTAAAGGAAATTTTCAATCCGTTGTTAAATTGGTGAAGAAATTTTCAATGTTTCCTAAAGTTAACAATAAAAGAAGCATGATATACATTGAGAATTTATCGAAATACGTAAAATGGGTTATTGAGCAACGGCGCTCTGGTTTAATATTTCCTTGTAATCAAGAAGTTGTAAATATATCTCAAATGGCCTTAAGTATTGCAAGAGCATTAAACAAGCGCTTGTATTTAAGTCGCTTCTTAGGTTTTTTAGTTAAAATATTATCGGCGGTGAACGTTTCTGCAAAAAAAGCTTTCGGGTCCTTATTTTATGAAGTTCAGGATAAATATTTTGTAGATGATTTGATTTCTTTTGAGGATTCGATGAGAGAATCGATATGAGGAATTTAATATGAAGCCCAAAAAGGATGTTGCATTTTTATGTCAATTTTTTTATCCAGAATATATATCTTCGGCGACTTTACCGTTTGATATAGCAAAGCGATATGCAAAAGCCGGATATTCAGTGGGGGCTCTTTGTGGATATCCATACGAATATTTCGACAAAAAAGTCCCGTGCAATGAGACCATAGACAATATTGAAATTAAGCGGTTGAAATATTTAAAATTAAAGAGAAGCAGTAAGATAGGAAGGTTGTTGAATTACTTTTCTTTCATTATACAAGCTTTTTTTCATATTAGATATTTAAAAAATTATAAAACGATAGTAGTGTTTTCCAATCCTCCATTGTTGCCGTGGATTGCAAAGATGGCCAAAAAAAGATATGGCTGCAGATTGATTTTTGTGGCGTATGATTTATATCCTGAAATTGCCCTTCAAACCAAAGCGATAACATCTGGTGGCGCAATCCATAAGATTATGGAGAAAGTCAATAAAGGTTTTTACGCAAATGCAGATGTAGTAGTTGCATTATCGAATGAAATGAAGGAATTTATTATTCAAAATCGAGAAATTCATCCAAATAAAGTTCGTGTGATTCCGAATTGGTATAAAGATGAATATAACGAGTTTGAAGCCATCACAGCAAACGATATTGTAAAACCGTTTACGAATAAAATTGTTGTTTCGTATTTAGGGAATATGGGGACATGCCAGGATATTGAAACGCTTTTAAAAACGGCAAAGACATTGGAGACGGATGACAGATTTGTTTTTCTTTTTGCTGGGCATGGAAATAAAGTAGAGCGGATTAAAGAGGAAATACAAAAAGGGGCAAAGAATGTTGTATATTATAATTTTTTGCACGGATTGGATTATTTAAGTGTGTTAAAGATAACGTCCTACGCAGTGGTAAGTTTAGAAAAGGGGTTGCATGGTTTATGTGTTCCAAGTAAAACTTATGCATATATGATGTACAACAAGCCTCTTATTTGCATAATGGACGATAAGTCGGATATAGCTCAGGATGTTCTTGTAACAAATTCGGGGATAGTAGTAAAAAATGGTGAGAGCCGCAAAATAGCAAGTTATTTACAAGAAGGAGAGCATAGCGCCAATATTAGAGCTCAATATTTAAAAAAATATACACCAGACGTAACCTTGGCTCAATACGAAGAATTACTTTCGTGTATACTTAAAACGGATCGATAATAAATAGGGATATAAAAGTCGAATGAATGGGGAGAAAGAAGTGTTACTTATAGATCAAAAGAAAAATCAAATATTGGTTAGCGTCATTATTCCATTTTACTCCCATGTCATTTGGTTGAGTGAAGCAGTGGAAAGTGTGTTAAATCAAGATTATATCAATTTTGAGATAATTGTAGTTAATGACGGATCTAAAGAGGATTTAACGGATTTTTTGGCGCGTTATGGAGACAAAATAGTATATTATTTTCAGGAAAATGGTGGGGCTGCTAGCGCACGAAATACGGGAATAAAAAATGCAAAAGGAGAGTATATTGCATTCTTAGATTCCGACGATTTGTGGGCGCCTAATAAATTGTCTATTCAAATTCAAAAAATGCAAGAATACGATGTTGCTTGGTCTTATACTGATTATCAAACTTTCGGCGGACAAGCTAAGACGAAGCAAAAAACGATGTGGCCGTTTACAAAAGAAGGGGTATATGCAAAGTATTCACCTTATATTGGAACTCCTACTGTGATGATAAAATCAGCTGCATTAAAAAAGGAAAATCTATTATTTTCAGCAGATTTACGATATGGGCAAGATAGTTTTTTATGGGAACAAATAAAGGCGAAGTACAAAGTGTTATATCTACCAGAAAGCTTATCGTCTGTTCGTATGAGGGGAACAAATGCGGGCAAGAGAGCGAGTGTTCAGTTAAGGGCAAGGGTAATATTATGGAAGAAGTGTCTTAAAGAAATCCCTAATTATAAGAGGCAATTTTCTTTACTTTATAGGTTGGGGATTCTCCTTTGCAGATTTGGTTTTTGTTTTGTAAAAGACAATAAGAGTAAATGGAACGAGTTGGTGGCGAAATTTTTTTATTGTATGCCGTATTGTTTGTTTCAACTCGATAGAAAAATTCATAAGAAAAGTTATATAGTTTGAGAACATACAAACGAATATTTTTGAGGGATATAAATGCGCATTTTATTTTTAACTGAACTTTTAGCGCCATATAGAGCGGATTGGATGAATGAATTAGGCAAGTATGCTAGCGTTAAGATTTTATATTTACACGATAGTGATAAAGAACGTAATCAAGAATGGATATCTAGAAGACCAGAGAATTGTGAATATAAGAAGTTAAAAAGCATAAAAATTCCGTTCTTGGGCAGTTTTTCAAATAAATTTATAAGAGAGTACAAACAGGGAAATTACGATATCGTTATTATTGATGGATATAGTGGTTTAACAAAAATAAATGCATTCTCGTTTCTCAACAGGCGGAAAATTCCTTATTTTGTGAACGTAGATGGAATTGTTCCTAAAACTAATTTAGGGAAGGGAATGATAGAAAAAATTAAGAAAAAGATTCTTTCAAAGATTCCCTATTTCTTGTGCGGATCTAAAGAAACCTGTAAAATTTTGCAGAAGTATGGTGTTAAAGAGGAAAAGATTTATCATCACAATTTTACTACCTTCTATGAAAAAGATCTTCAAAAAGAGATTATCTCGACGCACGATAAGTTGAATTTACGTGAAGAATTGGGGATTACAGAGGAAAAGGTAATTATCTCTGTGGGAAGATTTTCATACTTAAATGGTTATGGGAAAGGGTATGATGCGTTATTACGCGCGGCAAAGAGTCTTCCTAAAGACATCGGGTGGTATATCATTGGTGGACAGCCTACAGAAGAGTTTGAAAAATTGACGAAGGAAAGTGGTTTAACGAATTTTCATTATGTTGACTTTAAACAAAAAGAAGAACTACAAAAATATTATAGGGCTTCAGATATTTTTGTTTTAATGACAATAGCGGACGTTTGGGGATTGGTTGTAAATGAGGCGATGGCTTGTGGGCTTCCTGTTATTACCACCGACAAGTGTATGGCGGGATTAGATTTGGTCCACGAAGATGAAAACGGTCATATTGTTCCTGTTGGTGACGACCAATTATTAGCGAATAATATTCAAAAAATTTTTTCGGGGAATAAACAAGTAAAAATGGGCGAAGCGTCTTTACGGATTATTCGTGATTACACCATAGAAAATATGGCAAAGACGCATATAGAAGTTTTTGAGAAGGTTTTGAATAATGAGCAGTAAATTAATTATAAATGCTGACGATTATGGTTTGACGGAAAGCTGTTCAAAAGCAATCGCAGAGGCGTTTGAAAAGAATTTAATATCTAGCACGACGGCTTGTGCGAACGGACAATATATTGAACAGGCCCTAGAGCTTGCTCAAGAGAAAGGCTTTGTGAATTGTATTGGTATTCATATCAATTTAACGGAGGGAAAACCTTTAACAGAGGCAATTTCTAAAGATTCTTTCTTTTGTGCGAACGGACAATTCCATGGGCGTATTGATCGTTTAAAAAAGCCGACAAAAGCACAGCTTGCTGAAATTAAAGAGGAAGTAACGGCTCAGGTGGAACGTTTGCTTGCGATAGGCTATACCATTTCTCATGCGGATTCCCATCATCATATTCATACGTGTATCTATTTTGAAGACACTATAAAGGACGTTTTATTTGCCTATGGGATAAAAAAGATTCGTTTACATAGAAATATAGGCAAAATTTCTTTTTATAAAAAGATAGTAAAAAACTGGTATAATAGAAAATTAAAAAAACAAGGCTTTACGACCTGTCGATATTTTGGGAGCTTAGAAGATTTTGAACCAAATATAACAGCAGATGGGGTCTGCGAAATAATGGTGCACCCCGATTATAATCCACAGGGTATTTTGATTGATAGAGTCAAGCAAAGCGAAGAAGGGAATTTTGGCGAGTTGCTAGGGAATATAAACCTTAAAACGGCGACAAAAGAAAAAATATCATATAGGGATTTATCATGAAAATACTTTATGGCTATTCGAATTGTACGGATAGAAAATACAATGAAATATTTGCAGGTAAAGCGGTGTCCGTTTTGCGAGCAGACCAAAAGTATCATGGTTTATTGATTAAAGGCTTTGCGGAGAATGGCGTGAGAATGTATTGCTATTCGGGGTTGCCTATTAATCGCAGTGTTACAAAAAAGCTTGTGATTCGTGAAAACGATGAGAAGGAAGATAATGTTCATTATCATTATTATACAACCATCAATTTACCGATTATCCGCCAATTAATGATTTTATGTGGTGCGCGTCTTGCAATTAAGAAACATAAAAAGACGGAGGATACCTTTGTTATTTGCGACTGCTTAAATAGGGCGAATGCGACAGGGTTTGTTGCGGGTGCGAAAAGAAAAAAAATTCCTGTAATTATGATTGTTACGGATTTGCCTGACGATCAATTCAAAGCAAGCACCGCAAAGAAATATAATGCGCTTCTTGAGAAAGCAGACGGGTATATTTTCTTGACGGAGCAGATGAACGAACGAGTAAATCAAAAAGGGAAGCCGTACATTGTATTGGAAGGACATGCAGACACCACGCTGCCTGAGGTGAAAGCAGAAAGGAAATATGAAGCGCAGAGCGGGAAAAAAGTGATTGTTTATGCAGGGAGTATTCAACGCTTATACGGTATACAAAACTTAGTGGAAGGCTTTTTAAAAGCGAATATTCAAAATACTGAATTGCAAATATTTGGCGATGGGGATTATCGAGAAGAACTTGAAAGAGTTGCTGCAACACATCCTACCGTAAAATATATGGGGGTTCGGCCGAATAGTGAGGTGGTGGAAACGGAGCAACGTGCTGCATTGTTGGTGAATCCTCGTCCGGCGGCACCTGAATATACCAAATATTCATTTCCCTCCAAGAATATGGAATACATGGCATCGGGAACGCCTATATTGACAACGAAATTGCCTGGTATGCCCAAAGAATACTATCCGTATATTTACACGATAGAAGAAGATACGGTAGAGGGGGTTGCTGAGGCGATTAAGAAAGTGTTTTTAGAAAGTATTGAGCAACGCGAAGGAAAAGGTAAAAAAGCGAGAGATTTTGTTTTAAAAAACAAGTCTAATGTAGAGCAGGCAAAAAAGATAATACAATTTTTAAAAGAGAATTATTAACACATGATAAGAAAAAACCAAACTGTAAAATTTAATTTTATTGAGTTGCTTATTATTATTGTATTAGCATACATAATAGCACCTTTTATTTCAAGATTTATTAGTACGGTTTTAACAACATATTTTTATATGTTGCTCGTATTGGTACTAGTTTTTCTTGTATTTTTTGTGAAAGGAAACAAGTCTGCCAATGATTGTTTTTTTCTATTGTTACCATTTTTATGTTGGAAAGGCCTTATGTTTTTATTGCCTAAAGATAATTTGATTATATGGGCTTATGGTTCTTTATTGGATGTTTTACCCTTATTAATCGGTTATTATTTTGTAAATTATGTAGAGAAAAGTGACAAGTTAGAGTTTTTTGCGAAGCTCCTGTTTATCCTTTTTCTTATTACAGGCATAACTACGGTTCTTGGATGTATCCAGTATCCCGATGCTGCGAGATATATGGCTACGGTGGAGGACTCAAGTGAGGCAAAAGCAGTATTATATACTTGGTATAATATAGGTGGTTATAGTTTTGTGTATATGTTGGTTTTGTTGCATCCAGTATTAATCCTTGCCTATAAAAAACAAAGAATTAAAAAAACAACTGCAATTTTTGGAAGTGTGGCAATAGTAACTGTTACAATTTTCTCGGCGTATGCTACTGCGTTGTTATTGTCATTGTTGTCTTGTTTCCTTTATTTTTTCAAGAAAAATTTATCAATGCAAGCTTTATGGGTTTGGTTATTAGGCGGGGTTATTTTAATTATTTTCTTTGACGCCTTGTTCTCCGACGTTTTATTATGGTTATCAAGTATTATTAAGAATGACGTCATAGCTTATCGATTGGAAGCATTAGCTGGGGGAAAAGCGGGTATAGAAGGGAGTGAAGATAATCGTATTGCATTGTATGAAGCATCACTAAATACATTTTTAAGAAATCCTATATTGGGGACTTGCCTCTCTGGTGGAGGAGGTATTGGCGGGCATTCGTTTATTTTAGATTTTATGGCGCAATTTGGCATTATTGGCATTGTCATTTTATTTTTTATGTATAGGATAATATATATTAAATTCTTCTTGCCCTATAAAAATAAAGAAGGCTACGGATTTATCCTTTGGCTATTTATTCAAACTATATTATTGTCGTTAATTAACACAGGTATGTTCCTTCCAGTCTTGACGGTGTTTATTCCGGTCTTTCTTAAGTCGATTTACAAGGAGTCATAAAATGAAAATATTGTGGATAGTGAATCAAGTGTTGAACGATTTAAATGTTTTTTTGTATCAAAAGGGAAGCAACGGCGTATGGATGGATGCGCTGCTTGCAGAGTTTAAAGAAAAAAATGAGCACACGTTAATTATAGCGACTGTAGTGCCGACCAAGAAAACGA
>JAZQGK010000202.1:0-6023 GCA_045539975.1 Candidatus Scatosoma sp.
GGTAATAGGTATGTACCGCAAAAGTGTTTTCGCCATCCTTCAAAAAATCTGTTACGTCTATTTCCATATAATAATAGCGATTAGGATAGGACGGGGGCGGACCTTGAGCAACGAAAACGCCATTGATATAGAGTTTGAAATAATCGTCTGCCGTAATCTTCAAAACCGCCTTGTCCGCTTTCTTCAAGCGAGATTTCTTGCGGAATAGCGTATGCCGATTGCATAAACCTTCGGTTTGTTGTTCAACCGGCTCGGCAAAAAGCTCTTTGTGGAATACGTCTATCGGTTTTAAATTTTCAAAATCTCTATGACAAATAAATTTTGCCTGCATATTCCACCCCAAGATTAGCGATACAATTTTTCAAATCTTTCCTTTTCGTGCAAACAGAAATTGTATAAAGCTTTCAAATTCAACTTTCGTTCATCGGCAAACCAATTTTCCCACTCGCCTTGATACCATTCGGCTCTCGTATCAAGTATATTCTTGACGAAAATCGCCGCTTTTTCGTAATGGGAAGCCAGTTTATCCGTCTTGCCCACCTTAAATTCTTCAATCGCTTCACAGTTTTCTTGCGCGAAAGCAAATAAATTCCGCCAATAATACGCCTGCCAGCGCCACTGTTTTTGCATCGCCAAGGCATAGCCGTTGGGCAGCTTTTTCTGCAGGTTCGTAAACTTTTCATACGCCGTTTGCATAACGGTTACCCCGTTTTTTACGGTATTCGCAAACTCCTGCGTATACATCTTACATTTATCTTCAAAGGAAACGCTGTGTCCCGCAAAACAAACCATTCCATCGTTAATAGAACATACAGGGAAAGGCAAGTTCTCATAATGGTGATAATTAAAATCGTATTTATCGCAAAATGCGTGATAACGTTCTTCCCCAACGTCACCCATTGCCGAATAATACATACCGATTGCTTCTTTTAATTCCTTCGCGAAAGATTCTCCGTAAAAAGCGCAGTATTCGTCTATGATTTCGCCCAATTCTTTCTTTTCACCATACCATGCAAACTTTGCGTTTAAGTGAATGGAAAAAGCAAATTCCTTAACGTTAGCTACATTCAAAACAGCGTAATAATCCGAATTTCTCTCTCGTGCTAAAGCATAACAATAAGCAATTTTTTCAGGCAATACCCCTTCCGATAAATGAGGTCCTGTATGCCAATACTGCGAATGATAATAAAGACCGTATTTCCTATCGGGTTCTCGCGAAACCGTGAAAAAATCATCGCCGAACATCTGGCTCATTCCTATATCCGCAAACACCACTATCGTATTTTGGGGCAAAGTCAAATATCCGCTTTGCAGTAATTTTGCGCCTTCCATCCACACGGTTGAAGTGGTGTAAATCTCGCCTGTATAATGTTTCTCTATAATATCGTATTGGGTCGAAATCGCCTTCGCAATCAAATCTCCGCGAGCCTGCAAACTATCCCCCACGTTCTTATCCGTTGCCCAAACGGGTTTATCCCCTGCGCCGCGAAGCCCCAACTGCCAAACGATTCTTGGATATTTCGCCCATTTTTTCGCATAATATTCCCAACAGGCAATCATAGCCTTGGGATTTTCTATAAAGGATTGCCGGGGATTATATCCATACTCTTTGACAAAATCTGCAAACCCAAAATGCGAAACGCCCATAGGCTCGATATGATGCTGCGACATATACAGTCCCCTGCGCGCTACAATTTGCACAAGTTCTTCTTCGTCGGGCTTATCAATATCTATCAGCGTAGATGGAATCATTAAGTTCATGCGAAAGCGAAGGGCAGTTTCCACGATTTTTTCCATTAAATCCGGATGAATGACGTCCTTGTAAAAAATATAGTCAATATTTCGCTTCCCCTTCGACATAAAACCGCTGAGCAAGTCTTCATCGTTGATAAACCAACCGCGGAATCTAGTATGCGGATATTCCTGCACTGTTTTGTCTTCCAATTCCAAGCGCGCTTTTCGAGCTACTTGAATACCTTCAAAATAGTAGAACGGCGGAATCTGGAATTCTTTTTCAACGAATGTATAAATCGCCCACATTACCCCAAGGTCATCTGCCCCTAAAAAATAGATTTTTCCATTTTCAATGCAGTAGCAAAATTCTTCTTCATGGGTAAATATAGCTTTTCCGTTTGCAATTGAAGAAAATTCTTCACAGTCTTGAGAACAAACGAATATATCCGCTTGTTGAGGATTACTTGTTATTTCAGCATCGCCACAAATCTTGTGCACGTCGCCGATAAAATCATTGACTGCAAGACAAACACTTTCTTTTTCCCCAAATGCTATATATATCTTTTTCGTTTCAGCTCCGTTAAACGTAAAACTCATACGCAATTCTTTCCTGTTTTATTTCTATTCTTCGTCTTGAAAAACACTTTTAATTGCTTCAAGATACCCATAACCATATATATTATCGGGCTGTAAATAACTCGTTTCAGTCCATTCGTTCCAAGAATTGATTGTAACCAGCGGCGGTATTTCCTGATGGCAATCTAAGTATTCTTTTGCCATTTGCATCGCCTTTTGAATATTTTCGGGGATATTATTTTTTACGATACCCGCTCTAAAATTTTTGAATCGGGGATTGTTATCCCAACCGCAAGAAACGTGCGGAAAATAAGGCACGTCGTATTCTTTTTCAATGCGCACCCATTCTTTTTTCACGTCTTCCAAAATTTCCAAATAATCCCTATCTATCTCCGCAAAATGTACGAATTGATAATGAGAAACGCTATCCGCGCCAAGCAAGGAAACTATTTCTTTTGTCGTGCCTTGCATATTCGAGTCAAATCCGCTTAAATTAAAGCTGTTTTCTCCCCAAATGGTAATTTGCAAATGCAAGTCGGGAAAGCCTGCCTTTTTTACTTGCTCTCGAAACCATGCAAGCGCACACTTTGTGTTTTCAATACCGCCAAGCCCCGAAACCAGATTGTTTACATCATAAATCATAAACACGGGACAATGATTAATCGTATAATAATTCGGCTGCTTAAAATACTTTTCAATTACGCGGTTTACAATCCTTTCAAAACTCGTTCTGCCTACCGAGCCTTTCCAAATCACGGTATCGCCATAGCTTTCGGATAAATCGATATTCCAATAATGGTTGGCGTCGTGATTTGCCCACATTAAATAGAATTTCATCTTATCCTTATTTTTCGCCTTCAAAAAACCGTCGTTTAGACAATTTTCCAAAAACGGGCGGTCGTCAAACCAATACCAATCATAAATAAAGACGTTTACCCCGTGCTTAGTCGCTTCTTCAATTTGTTTTTCCATTACGATAGGGTCGGCTTCATTTTCATAACCCCAAAGCGGCTTTCTGTCCCAATAATACCCGTTTGCTTTCGGTTTAGAATTTTTCACCGATTGCCATTCCCCGATGCCTTCTTGCCAAAACATTCTCGTCCTCGGCTCATCCCCGGTATAAGCGGGCCAAATATACGCCGCTACATCGTATTGCTTTTTCATCTTTAACTCCATTATGCTGATTTTTCTGGGGATAAAAACCCGCTTATCCGTTCTTATCCCCAATAAATTCAAACCCACAAATTAATTATTCTTATCTTGTTTCCAAAGGATTTCGTAAGGTTTTAACGTCAATTCTTGCGCATTACCGTCCATATCGTAGAACACGGTCGTTTGCTCCGCGCTCGTATTGTTCGTAATTGCATATCTATCCCCATAGAAATGTGCTTCGGTTAAGGGGTTGATACAATACGACTTCTTGTCCATATTTTCCTTACCTGCCGTCCAAAGAATTGCACGGTACAAAAGCTTTGCGTTTTCCGCACTGTACGGCAAGCCCGTAATGTAGAAACTTCTACCCTTTCCGTAAACGTTGGTCGCCATTTTTACTTCGCCTATGCTATAACTTCTCTTAAATCTTTCCGAATAGACGATATCAACGACGTTTGCTTCGGGCAACGCAAAGATATTCTTCTTATCTTCACCATAATCTACGGGGCTCGCAATGCCTTCCATAATAAAGTGTTCGGGTTTTGCATAGATGTTATGCTTATCTTCGCCCATCGACATACCGCATTCTTTATCCACGCCCAAAACGTCGGAAAGCTGGAAGAATTTGCCGTTTCTCTGTAATGCCGTAGGTTCGCCTACACCGATAAATCCACCGCCGTTATAAACGAATTTACGTACCGCCGTAACGATTTCTTCATCCGCCCAGAATTCGCCGCCGCTCCAAGCTGTACCTGCGTCGCCTGCGTTGATTACGACGTCGAATTCGTCAAGTCTGCCCGCTTTTACGTCGTCGAAGTTGATGAAGTGCACTTCCACAGGCAAACCGCTCAAGGCTTCATATATACCTTGATAAGAATAGCTTTGTTGATACCAAAGCTCGTGCGCCGTCATATTACACATCCAGCTACGCACTTTCCCCCAAGCGTTTAATACTGCTACCTTTGCAAAATTTTTAGGGGTTTGCGTCTTTACGGTATCATAAATATAACGGAATTCGTCGCAAATATCCGCCGCGCGGTTGATGAATTTGGGGAATTTTGCCGCCAATTCCAAATAACCGCCGAAGCCAATTCTATCCAAGGGATTACGCATCATTGCTCTACGCGCCGTAATCCAGTTGTTATTAAGCTCTGCAACCGCGTTGTCTTCATTCCCCTCAAAGAAGGTATCGGGGAAGAAATAAGGCAAAAAACGCCCTTCCTTATATCTTACGCCTTCTACGTCCGAAAGCATACGCACAGTTACGCCGCCGCCGACCGAGCCTACAAGCGCGTCAAGCCCGAGTTCTTTATACCGTACGCCGAAAATTTCCGCGCCAATCCAGCAATCGCCAAGGAACATCATCGCTTCCTTGCCATTCTTGTGGGTGATTTCTACAAGTTCCTTTACCGTTTCCGTAACAAAGTTTTGCACAAACTGCATCCAATCCTTGTATTCCTTGGTAGGAATGCGGTGCGTTTGATTGTAGTATCCCGCGTCTACTAGATATTCCGCGCGCATTTTATAGCCGTATTCCTTTTCAAAATCGTCCAGCATACGGGGGCTGACCGCCATATTATAACCAAACCAGTCCACGTTTCTTTCCTTACCGAATTGATTATAAACAAGCGTAAACATATACAAGAAGGTGGTGAAACGTACTACGTTGCTTTCGGGGTTCTCGTCACACCAACGTTGCAAGTTTTCACGAATAAACTTCTTTGTCTTGGGATAGTAAGGGTCGTACATAATATGATGCGGCTCGTCCCAGTTATTCGTAATGTAGTTATACATATGTACGGGATGCCACAACGAAATCATCAAAAACGCCACCGTATATTGATGGAAAGGCTTAGTATTACGAATAATTACGTCCCCTTTTTCCTCATCAACCGACCATTCATCGCATACCTGCCCCGTCGTTCTGTCGATTACTTCCATATGCTTAATTGCTTCGGGCGAAAAGTCAGGTTTTACCTGTTGGTCAAAAAACGTATCCATTAAATGCACAGCAAGCGTTGTTTCCGTCGCCGTAATAAACGGCGTCATCACGAACATATGCTGCCATTCATCGGGGTTGTTTGCCGCCCATTCGTGGTTGCCCCTATCTACAAAATATACGTTGTATACTTTATCTGCAATTTCTTTTGGATTTTTAGGGAGTTTAACGCCGTCGCAGTCACGTACGGCGTCCGCGCCCCATAAATCCGCAATTCTTTTCGTACCTTCTACGTAATTTTCATCCGTAGGGATTGTAATTCTACCCTTCCTTTGATTCATAATATACCTCTAAAAAATTCAATCTTATTCATATTATAGCAAAAGAACTTGCTGAAATCAAGTTTTTCCCTTTCAGCAAGTTCTCCACTATCAAACTACTACGTTTTTTTAAACCATATTTTTTAGTTGGCCGTAATTACAACGTTTTTGTAGTTAAAGGATTCTTCCGACTTGAAATTGTATGCAGCAAGATATACTGCGTTGTTGTATGCGGACGTATCTACCGTAGGATACGAAGTGTTCAAACGCAATACGCTGAAATCTCTTACCGTTGCTTCAAA
>JAZQGK010000203.1:0-29724 GCA_045539975.1 Candidatus Scatosoma sp.
ACGATCCGACTTCCCCCCAACGAGCAAGAAAATTCACGTTAAGGTCCACCCCACGTGCATTCGCTTTCCACAAAGAAAAATCGTTGCGATTTCCATTAAAAGCAAGCAACCTTTCTCGATTCTCTGTTTCGCGCACCGAGGTTATTCCCATCTCCGACAACAACGCCCCGTCGGGATTCATAAGCGGAATAAACCAACAACTACCTCGAAATAACCCTCGCCGCACTTGCGAAAGAGCCAACGCAGCCGTGATAAATTCTCTGCCATGCATCGCATATTGCGCCAAGCCTATCGGTCTTCCCTCGCCGACTTTTACAGCGTACAGTTCTCTGCCCAACAGGCTTTTCCCTATTACCGTTTTCGCCCCTTTGTAATCCACGTAAAAACGTTTTACCTTTTCATAAATATTCATGCAATATTTATATGCATGCACTCAAAATAAATTGCTTTATTTATGATAAGTCGAACCTGCATTAATCATAAACGCGCGATATACCTGTTCCGCTAAAATAACCCGCATGAGTTGATGTGGAAAGGTCATATCCGAAAAAGATAATTTAAAATCCGCCGCATTTTTTACTCGATTAGACAATCCGCAAGACGAACCGATAACAAACGTCACGTCTTTCCCCTCGTCGGTCAATTTTTGCAAACGCGTCGCCAATTTCTCACTGGAAAGCTTTTCACCTTCCACTGCCAACGCTATCACGTATCCTTTCAACGCGCGCAAAATACTATCCGCCTCAGCCTCGGGATCTACCCCTTCGGCAAGCTCTTTTATCTCCACTTTTGCAAAACGAGAAAGCCGTTTTACGTACTCATTTACCGCTTCGGTATAAAATTTCTCTTTAATTTTACCGACCACAACAAAGTATATCTTTTGCATCTTACAACCCCGTGATCAAAATCGTCAGCCAAACGACCGCACAAAGCACAACACCGATTGCCGAGCCGAGCAAAAACTGCTTTTTCGTTCCTAAAACCTGCTTTTCATCGCCTTTCTTGTCGCCCCAAATTAGATATGCCAAAGATAGAATCAAACAAGGCACAGAAATACAAAGCATCGTAATAAATACCGGTTTGGGAAGTGTATGCACTTCAAATTTTGCCAACAAAATAATTGTTGCATTATTCAAAAAATGCGAAAGCACCGTAGGTAAAATACTTCCCGAGCGAATTGCAATCAGTGCGAAAGCCACGCCGCAACAAAACTGATATACCGTCTGCGTAGGGCTCTGATGATATAACGCAAACAAGCCGCCGCACAGCAAAACCGCACCCAGCGTGCCAAAAACCTTAATTCCGTCCATCAGTAAACCGCGGAAGAGCAATTCTTCACAAACAGCCGGTAAAACAGCGACAACCAATAAGACGCCGACTATCCCCATACCATCCATACTTGGCAAAACGACGGGCAAGGGCTGATACCCAAATCTTTCCAGCCATGACAAAAACAGAGTATTTAATTCGCTCAATGACAATAAGCCGATTTGCAAAACAATGGCCAAAAAATAATATTTGGGATGGCAAATTTGCCTTTTCGCCCATTGTTTTATGGGAAATTTCGTCCATGCAAAATACCATATCGCGGCACAAAGAATAGCAATAGGCGAAACGAGATATTGCAGATAAATTGCTAAATCTGCGCTGCTGTCTATCCGCCCGATAATAAACAATAACAAAGAGGCAAAGGCATAATAGAAAATGACCTCAAAAGTAAACAAAAACCCCGACGCTTTCGCCTGCGTCGGTTCGCCAAGCAACGAATTTCCTTGCGAATGATAATTTTTGTTGTGATTATTGTCCATTCTCATAACTTAATTATAACAAATTTTTTGATATTTGCAAACAAAAAACACGCCCCCGAGAAAATCCCATGGATTTTTTCCCAAAAACGCATTTTATCCGCTTAATTTTTGACGAAATTCTTTGATGATTCTATTTTCAATCCGCGAAACCTGTACTTGGCTAACCCCGATTTTTTCCGCCACTTCGCTCTGCGTCATATCCCTAAAATATCGCAAAACAATGATTTTTTTATCGCGCTCCGATAACGAATCAATCGCTCCCCGAAGCAACATTCGATCCAACCAATCTTCCTGATCGTCTTTTGCCGGCAAGGTCTCAATCAACTCTCGTTCTTTTCCGTCTTTAAAATCCGCTCCGCCGTACAGTGAAAGTGGCATTTTAGAAGAGCCCATAACAAACACCGTTTCCGCCTCTTCAAGTCCAAAATGCTCCGCTATCGTTGCAATGGAGGGTTGTTTCCCTTGTTCAATAACCCAATTCTCTATAAACGCATTGATGTCTTTTGCCGTTTGCTTCATTGCACGCGACACTTTTACCGAACCGTCATCGCGCATAAACCGTTTAATCTCCCCAGCAATCATAGGTACGGCATACGTGGAAAACTTTACTCCAAAACTCTCGTCGAAACCCATAATCGCCTTTAAAAAACCCATGCAGGCTATTTGAAAAAGGTCGTCGTAGTCCACCCCTTTCCCCAAGTACCGTTTTACAATACATTTTACCAAGGAAACGTTATGCTCTAATAGCTGTTCCTTTGCATTGGCTTCCCCTGATTTTGCCAGCCGAATATATTCGATTGTCGTTCTATCGTCAAGCATCAACCCCTACCACTCGCCGTTTCGAAACCGTCTGCGGTTCTATGGACGCGATTTTTTTTACCATATTCACAACCGTGCCGATATCCTTTTCGCTCTCTATCGAAAACTCGTCCATGAACGTCTGCATGATTGTAAAACCCATACCAGAACGCTCCTCGTTGGATAAAGAGGTATAAAAAGGCGACGTCGCCTGTTCTATATCCTCTATACCGCAACCGGTATCGGAAATACGAATATGTAAAACGCCCCCATCTACCTCTTGTTCGGCGGTGCATTCCAAAAGAATATTCCCCTTTTCTCGCTTGGCATAAGCATGCACTACGCAGTTGGTAACAGCCTCGGAAACTGCCGTTTTTATATCGGATAAATCGGTCAATGACGGATTCAAGCACAGCGCAAACGCCGCAACGGCACTGCGTGCAAAGCTTTCATTTTCTCCTATTGCCGCTATTTCAAGCTTCATATAATTTTTCATATCGTTCTCCTTTCAAATTTTAGGGATAATCGTGTATATTCCGCTCATTTTCAGAATCCTATCCGTTGCAGCCGAGGAACCCGTTATGTATACCGGAATCCCGTACCTGGATATTTTTTTATATCTGCCTATTAAAAAACCTATCCCCGTTGAATCCATAAATGAAACGCCGTCGAAATCGAACACAATACCGTCGATGCGACCAACCTGTTCTTCCACGAGTTTATCAATCGCAATACGAGCTTTCGCAACGCTATGTTCATCTATTTCCCCACTAACAATTAGATATAGCGTCTGCCCTTTATTTTCTGCACGTACATGCATAGCATTGCCCTCCCCAAAGAATGTATTTCCATTATAGAAAATGCCCGGACAGAAATTTTGCCAAAAAAGATAAATAAAAATTTTATTTTGTCGAAAAATTTTTTTGCGTTTTTATAAAAAATCACTTGACTTTTATGCGGAAATCGTTTATTATTAACAAAGCGTTATGTGTTGACTTGCGTCAAACAAAACGGGCCTTTAGCTCAGCCTGGTTAGAGCTGTCGGCTCATAACCGATTGGTCCGCGGTTCGAATCCGTGAAGGCCCACCAAATTTAATAATAATGGCCCAGTAGCTCAGTTGGTTAGAGCGCCAGCCTGTCACGCTGGAGGTCGACGGTTCGAGCCCGTTCTGGGTCGCCATTATAAAAAACCTTGCAATATCGCAAGGTTTTCTTTTTTTATCTATATGAAAAAGAGAACTCCCCAACGCGCTATACATCGCATTGAGGAGTTAATTTTTTATTCTTCTATACTGTGCACGATAAAGTTCAAGTGGTCGCCGGCACGTTCGAGATTGCAAACGAGATTGACGAATATCGTGTTGTTTTCAGGACGGCACTTGCCTTGGCTTAAACGAACGATATGTTCTGCTACAAGCTCACGGCGCATAACGTCAATTTTATCTTCCAAAGCATCGGATTCCGCCACCAAACCGCGTTCTTCACCCAAGACAATGCGCTTCACCAAACCGTACTGCTCTTGCAAAAGATTGTGCATAACACCCAATTTTTCATTGATACCGTCGGAAAATACAAGAGATTCTTTAACGGCGCGGGTCGTATATTTGGTAAGGTTGTCCGCAATTTCAGAAATACGCGTCAAATCCCCAAGATTATTGTGCAAGCTGTTGACCTGTTTTTCGTCCGCAAGCGAAATGCCGCTGGCAGAAGTCTGCACAAGATAATTACTAATCTGTTCGCTGACCTTTGCAATCGTTTCATTGGCTTCGTATACTTTGGAAACCGCATCCAAATCTCTATCAATGAAACCGTCAAATGCCATACGCATGCTTTCCATGGACATATCCGCCATACGGAAGGTTTCCTTTTTCAACTGCCCAAGTGCAACCGCAGGCGTGTTCAAGAAACGCTTGTCCATATACACAAGCTCCCAAGCCTCCTTTTCCGTCGCCGCTTTATCGCGAACAAGAACCTGAGAAGCCTTTACCAAAAGTTTCGTAAACGGTAAGAATATCAAAGTGCAAGTTACGTTAAAGAAGGTATGGAACATAGCTATCTGCGTCGCAGGTTTCGGGAACCACTGCGCAAACGTGACGTCGTAGAAATTCTTTCCGACAACGTCCTCCGACCAAATCAACAGCATAATTGTAAAAATTACCGTACCAATCACGTTAAACAAAAGGTGAATAATACTTGCTCGTCGTGCATTTGCCGACGTACCAATAGAGGAAATCAACGCCGTCACGCAAGAGCCGATATTAGAACCAAGAATGATATACAACACGGCGTTTCCACCGCCGCCGATAAGCAAGCCCTGCCCTGCCATAGCAATAATAATCGTGGTAACCGCGCTCGACGATTGCAAAAGTGCCGTAAATACAATGCCAAATACAAGCAACAAGAACGGATTTTGCATAGAGATTAAAAGGTTTTGTACCGTTGGAGATTCTTTATAACCGCTCATCGCATCAGACATAATCTCCAAGCCAAAAAACACCAACCCCAAGCCCGCCAAAGCAAGACCTATTGATTTGATTTTATCGTTTTTGGAAAGCATTTCCATCATAACACCGATAAAAAGCAAAGAAATAAAGATAGGCGCTATATCAAAGGAACTAAACGCCGCCAACTGCGCCGTTATCGTCGTACCGATATTTGCACCCATAATGACCGTCGCCGCTTGATACAGCGTCATAATTCCGGCGTTTACAAACCCGATGACCATGACCGTCGTTACACCGGAACTTTGAATAACTGCCGTGGATACAGCACCCATACCGACGCCTACCCATTTTTTATCCGAGGTTTTGTTAAACAACGACTTCAAACTACGCCCAAAAAGCTTTTCCATGTTGTCGCTCAAAAACTTGAAACCGACCAAAAAAGCACCGCAGGCAGCAAGCATCATAATGATATTGACTACATGTTCATTCATTGGTTTCTCCTTTGTTTAGAAAACAAATTCTCCTTTTTCATTATATCCTCTCATTTACCATTATATCTTAATTTATAAAAAAAGTCACCTAAATGAATATGATTTTTTTAATTTCAAAGCCAAATCCCCCCAAAAATATAAAATTTTTTGCAAAAATACTTCCTTTCTAACCTTTACAAGCGTCTATTTTTATGATAAAATAGAGAAAAACAAAACGAGGTTTTTTATGATTTATTCTTTGGAAAACGCATTTTTAAGTATTCAAGTCAACGATGAAGGCGCGCAATTATGGTCGGTCAAATCCAAAAAAACGGGTGTGGAGTACCTTTGGCAAGGCGATCCTGCCTATTGGACCGGTCGTGCGTACAATCTCTTCCCGTTTATTGGAAGAATGCCCGATGGAATTTTTACTTATAACGGTTGTACATACCCCTCTCGTTCGCACGGGTTGGCAAGATATTTTACTTTCGAGCTTGAAAATCAAACTGAAAATTCGCTCACGTTCGTGCTGCGCGACAATGAAGAAACCAAGAAGGAGTACCCTTTTTCCTTCCTCTTTCGCGTCATTCTCACCCTCAATGAAGCGACTCTTTCTACCACTTACGAAGTGACCAACACTGACGATAAAGAGCTTTTATGCGCCTTTGGCGGCCACCCCGGCATTAACGTTCCTTTTGGCGAAGGCAATTTCGAGGATTATTATTTAGATTTTGAACAAGAAGGTACTCCCTGCCGCCAACTGTTAGACGCAAGCGATAGATTTATGGCGGACAAAACCGTTCCCTATCCTTTATTAGACGGTAGAAAGCTGCCTCTTCGCCACGACCTTTTCGACCACGACGCTATCATTTTACAAAACAGTTCGGGCATCGTTAGCGTTAAATCTGACAAAGAAAGCCGCTACGTTACCTTGCGCTACGAAGAATATCCCTTCATTGGATTTTGGCATGCTTGCAAGAAAGACGCCCCTTACGTGTGTTTAGAACCATGGAGCGCTTTACCCGGCATAGAAGGTCAAACGGTTGCCTTGGAAACAAAGCCGCACATGACTCGCGTTCCCGTCAACGAAAAAAGGAGCATTTCGTTCCATTTAGAGATTCACGAATAAGCCAAAAGCCTTGCTAAACGCAAGGCTTTTTTATGGTATTATTTAATAATATTTATCCCCCACAAGCGTCACTGTAACCTTTGCGCCTGTTATAACCAAGTACGCATAGCTACCGCCCTCTTTCGCCGGATATCGCAACGAACCTGGATTGATAAGTGTAACCCCGTCGATTTCCGTAACAAGAGCTTGATGAGTGTGACCGTAAAGCGCAACGTCGCAGTCGCGTTTTTTCGCCTCACGAGCCAACAAATCCAAATCATCTTTTACTCCATATTTATGCCCGTGGCAAAAAAGAATGCGGACGCTTTCTATCTCTAAAATATCTTCGTCGGGTGCAAAAGTGCAAAAATCGCAATTCCCCGCACAGGTATAAATTTTATCAGGATACAGCGCCGTAATCTCTCGCATATCCCCTACGCCATCACCAAGATGAATGGTATAATCGTTTTCCGCAATTAGCGGATATATTTTTTCTAAGCCCTTTTTACTGCCATGCGTATCGGAAACGACAATAATTTTTTTCATTCATTCTCCTCGTTTTGCCAAATACGCAGCATTTCTTGTAACGCTCTGAAACGATGCGATACACTATTCTTTTCCGCAGCCGTTGCAACGCCAAAGGATTTTTGCAAATCGTCGCTGTAAAAGAGCGGGTCATAACCGAAACCGCCGGTCCCTTCCTCTTTTTCTAAAATCGAACCGTACGTTTTACCTTCCGCAATCAATTCCTTCCCGTTGGGATATACAAGCACAATCGCACTATTGAAGTACGCCCGACGATTGGCAATCCCCTGCATGTTTTTCAAAAGCACCCTGCGATTTTCCTCGTCAGAACCATGGTAACCGCAATATCTTGCACTATATACCCCCGGTGCACCGCCAAGCGCTTCCACGCAAAGCCCACTATCATCCGCAAGCGTCACGCACCCCAAAGCTTTACAAGCCGCACGCGCTTTGATTAACGCATTTTCCACAAACGTTTCGCCCGTCTCTTCTACGTCTTCATCAAAGCCCAACTGCTTTTGCGAAACGACTTCGAATTCCGTAAAAATCTCTGCAATTTCACGAAGTTTATGCGCATTACCGCTCGCAACCACAAGACGTTGTTTTTTCATACTCTTTCCTCTCTTATATCTTTTTTACTCCTATATTATAACATATCCCCCGCAAAAAGCAAAGCTCTTGCGGAGGATTTTTCTTATTTCCTACTCATTTTTATAAAACGGACGCGGAAGCTGTTACAAACCGCGAGAAGCATCACCCCCACGTCGGCGAACACCGCTAACGCCAAAGGCAGCACCCCAAATACCCCCAACGCCATAAAACCAAGCTTCATCGCGATGGAAAAAATGATATTTTGCATAACCACAGACCGAGTCTTTCTTGCTATTCGAATCCCTTTCGGTAAAGCTGTAATATCATCTGAAATCAAGACAAAGTCAGAAGCCTCAATCGCCGCAGCCGAGCCCAATTTACCCATAGAAACTGCGCAATCTGCTTCCACCATAACGGGCGCGTCATTGATTCCGTCTCCCACGTAAATCAAACCGCCTTTTTGTCGCATTTCTTGGGCTAATTTCAATTTTTCGTCAGGCAAAAGAGTTGCATAGGCTTTGTCAAGTTGCAAATCCCTTGCAATACTGTTTGCCCTGGTTCTGTTGTCACCGGTCATCATCACTGTTTGCGGAATACCAAGTTTTTTCAGCTCGACAATGCATTCTTTCGCGCCCTGACGTACTCCGTCGCCGACCTCAATCGAGCCAAGAAATTCATTCCCACGCGCCACGTAAACAACAGTATGCACACTGTCTATTTTCTCGACTTTAATGCCGTATTCCGACAAAAGAGCCTCGTTCCCAACTAAGACATGCTCCCCTGCCAACGTTGCACGCAGTCCTTTCCCTGCGACCTCGCTAATATCCGTCGCCGCCATAATACATTCAACATTGTCAAAAGCTTTCGCGATAGGGTGCGACGATGCGCGTTCTACGGCTGCGACAATCGATAATAATTCTTCTTGGGTAACCGTCTCCGCATGAATGCCGCACACCGAAAACGAGCCTTCCGTCAGCGTCCCTGTTTTATCAAAAGCTATGATTTGCGCCTTTGCCGCTATATCCAAATAGGTCGCTCCTTTCACGAGAATCCCATTTTTTGCACAAGCTCCGATTCCTGAAAAATAGGTAAGCGGTACGGAAATAATCAACGCGCACGGACAAGAAATGACAAGGAATGTCAGCGCTACTTTTACCCACCGGGCAGGTTGATAGAAATCAAATGCGCCCAGCGCAATCCATCCGTGCATAAACGGCATAAAAATCGCAACCAGTAATGCAACAAGACATACGATTGGCGTGTAATATCGAGCAAATTTTGTAATAAATTTTTCCGGTGCAGCTTTCCCTTCAGCGGCATTCTCCACCATATCCAAAACTCGCCCCACTGCACTATCCGTGTATTTACGTGTGGCTTTCATCGTAACGACGTTGCCGATATTGATATATCCAGACAAAATTTCTTCGCCTTGACGACAAGTTTTTGGCGCAGCCTCGCCCGTAATCGATTTCGTATCAAACAGAGCGTTCGTTTCCATCAAAATGCCGTCCACGGGGACTTTTTCGCCTGCCTTGATCAGTATTAAGTCACCGATTTGCACCTCTTCGGGCGCGACACGGCGTTGTTCTTCTCCTTCAAGAACCGTTGCCCACTCGCTTTTCAACTCCATAAGCTGTGCAACAGAGGCACGGGAAGAACCAACGGCAATGCCTTGTAAAAGCTCTCCAAGCTGATACAACAGCATCACTAACACACTTTCGCTATATTCCCCCAAAACGACCGCACCGATTGAAGCGACCGTCATGAGAAAATTCTCGTCAAAAATACGGCCTTTGGTTATATTTTTCGCAGTGGAAAGCAATATCGGATACCCCACCGACAAATATGCCGCCACATAAGCGCAGTACCCGATAATTCGCGCCGCCTGCCCCCAACCGCTGTGTTCCAACAAAATGCCAACAAGGAAAAAAATTGCGGATATTACAATCATCACCCATTCTTTAACGTGGCTGTGTTTCTTTTTTGATAAATAGGCCTCACCGTCTAACACACGAACTTCCTCAAAGTGGTTTGCTGTGTCAATCACCCTTTGCAACGCTTTTTCGTCGTTCATTTGCAAAGTAATGGTTTGGGTAACGTAATCCACCGCTACGCTATCCACCCCTTTTATCTTTTGCAGGTCCGCCTGCAAAGCCTCAGCACAAACTGGACAATCCAAATTTTCTATATGTAAGACCTTTTTATTAGACATATCTTGATTTTCCATAGTTCCCTCTTACGCCTCGTGGCAAGCCAAATGCGCTATGCTGATTTCCAAGAGCATACGAACGTGTTCATCCGCCAAGGAATATTCCATCATTTGCCCCTTTCTTTTCGCTTTTACAATATTGTTATCGCGCAAAACGCGGAGTTGATGACTAACCCCGCTCTGCGTTCCGTCACAAACCTCTGTAAGGTGGTACACGCACATATCCCCTTCCAACAAACCTAACAAAATTTTCATACGCGTCGGGTCGGATAAAACGCGAAAAATCGAACAAATCATCTCCGCCTCTGCGTTGCCTAAGATGCGTTCTTTTGCGCGTTGCACCATCACGGAATGTTCTTGCTGATTTTTACAAATGCTTGATTTTTTCATAATTTCTCCTTTATTATATGCCGATAATTTAATCCGATATCTATTTTATTTGCATTTTCCCATCACAAATCCAGCTTATCTTTAATGAATATATGAATATATGTTCATAATTTCATGATAATATTATAACATTTGAAATGGGGAATGTCAAGGGATGTTTTGAGGTTTTAGAAATTTTTAAGAAGTTTTTAAGAAAGTTTTGAGGCATTTTTAGAAAGTTTTGAGGCATTTTAAGAAAGTTTTGAGGCATTTTAAGAAATATTTAAGGAATTTTTAAGAAATTTTATCGGGGATTTTTGAAAAGAGTTTATAAAAAATTTCATAAAAGATTTTGCAAGGCGTTTTATGCTCTTCCTTTCTTTGGTCTTTGCAGTATTAAAAAGCGGCTATGCATTGCCCCATCCAAATTGTAGGCATGAGTTTATTCCGTGGTTCATCGAAATGGAAGCCCCTGCGGACGTCGAAAAGGCAATTAAGGACAGCAAAATCAAATACGACAAGCAGGGCAATCTCGTAGACGTGCGGACTCAAAAGGACATAGAGGCGTATCAGACTTGGCAATCGGGCAATAGACAGCTCAATCGCGAAACCTTGGAATACGAGAAAATGAAAACGCACTATGCAGGGCGTGAAGATGAAATGCCACATAAAACGCAGGGAGCGTTTCGTAAGGCTCGGCGGTCGGATAATCTTTCCCCTGCGTTTAAGGCTTGGCGGTATCACAAAGAAGATGAATCTCAATATGAGGAGTGGGCGCAAATACTTGGTAAAGGAAATATGCCCAAAGACCTTGACTCTTTTCAAGAAATCAAGTATAATAAGAGCAAGAAAGCGTACAGGGAACTTCAAAAGGCAAAAAACAAGGCTTTGCTAAGCCAAGAAAATGGCGACATATACAATATATCGAAATATGCGAATGATAGTGTAGTTGAGTTTTTTGCGGAATGCTTTACAATATATGAGATGGGGAAAGAAAAATTACCTACATATATTGAACAAGTAATAAAGGAGTCAATAGAATGAAAAACAAAAATGGGGAAGTTATAACAAAAAAGCTTGAAGATATGACGTTGGAAGAATTGTATGAATTAGACAATGATAGCTTGACGATTGAAGAGCTGTTTGATAGTGCAGAGCTGATTGTTAAACGGCATGAAGAACGGCTTTTGCCAGCAAAGTATTAACCAAACAACTAAACATTAAAAGCGTAGGATAAAACCTGCGCTTTTTTAATACAAAAATATAAGGAAGTGAAGACATGAATTACGAGGAAACGAAAGTCCAAATGCCTGCGAAGGGAAACATTTGCAATCCAATCACTGGTTAAGACTCATTCACCGCTATACAGAGAAAAAGGCGCGCCTATTGGCACGCCTTTTATTGCTCTTATTCCTCTCGGAAATAAATTTCGAATGCAGAAGTGTCGCTGGTGAAAGCACAGAGCTTCCCTGCCTGCATTAATTTTGCAGCTTCCTTATTCTTCTTTTTAACCTGCGGAATTACTCTTTCTATGATACTGAAAATAGCACCTTTGTTATACAACCTTTCATACGTGTATTCTTTCAGTCGTTTGTCCACACAACGAATGGAAACCATCAACGCCCCCATCTCTTTCTTGTTATATGCCAATGCCGCCTCTTTGACTATACGAGTAATTTCTTCCTCGTTATATCTCGTAAGCATTGCTTTATGATAACGATGGTATTCGTGATTGGTGTATTGCATCTGTTTCAATTTCGGATACAAACTTCTTCTGGGAACGTGATTGTGCATAGCTCCCTTACCCGTCATGATAAATTCGTTATAAGGCACGCAGAAATAACGGTAGTTCAAGTAATCTTTATACGATTTACCCGTCGTGTTATTCGAAAGATCGCCCCACGTAGGATCGAGATAATATACATATTTACCAATCTTAACCATGTTAAATGCATGGCAAATATTATCTTTGCCGATTTCACTAATAACGTAGGCACTGACAATACCGACCGACTGTAACAGATACTGCATCGCAACCGCATAACCTGCACAGACAACTTTGTGTTCAACAAGCGCGCTATGCAACGAACGCAATGCGTCATCCTTGGTGATATCCTTGTCAATGTGCGCAGACAACCCTACGTAGTCGTAATCCAAAGACAAAATCAATCGTCTGTAAATGGTCAAAACAGCTTTATAAGGGTTCGTCTTTCTGCCGATACCTGCGGTAAACTCTTTCGCCGCTTTTTTCAGCTCTTTACGCTTGCGTTCTACCTGTTTAACGTCAAACTTGTCGCCTGCCGTACGGCAACGGAACTTCAAGTTGATTTCTTTCGAGGTATACGTGTACGTATGCAGCCAGAACAATTCAGGATAGTCACAACGAACGTAAGTGAATACTCTGTGCAAATCATCGTCGCTTATGCCTTCTCTAGAAAGAGTTGCTTCGTTATAATCGTAGCAAGCACGAACGATTTCATTGTACAAACGGATCAAAGGATTGGTCGCTTCGTCATCTTCATGAGGAAGAATTCTTTCGCCGACTGTCTTTGCTTTGGAAGCTTTCTTGTCTTTCTTCTTTTTAGCTTTTTCTTTCTTCTCGGCCTTCTTAGCAGCCTTTTTGTCCTTTTGATCGGTTTTCTTGTCGGACTTATCATCAGACTTGTCGTCGGACTTGTCATCGGATTGATTGTCCTTATCGTCCTGATCTTGACCGTTCTTATCGTCAGACGCTTTGTCTTTCGTGTCGTCCTCGGTCTTTTTATCCTTTTTCTTAAAGAAACTGAAGAATCCGCCTTTCTTCTTTTTGTCGTCGTCCGTTTTCGAGCCATTCTTATCGTCTGTCTCGTCCGTTACTTCGCCATCTTCTTTATCGGTTTTGTCGTCGGTTTTCTTATCGTTCTTCTTATCTTTCTTCTTGAAGAAACTAAAGAAACCGCCCTTCTTCTTTTTCTTATCGTCAGTAGTATCGTCGCCGACTTTGTCCTTGGTTTCATCATCCACTACTTCATCCGTAGTATCATCGCCAACCTCATCCTTCGTCTCATCGTCCACTACTTCATCGGTGGTATCGTCAATAACTTCGTCCGTGATTTCATCGTCTACTACTTCATCCGCGAGATCATCGATAACTTCATCTGCGGTTTCGTCGTCCACTACTTCATCCATAGTATCATCTCCAACCACGTCTTCATCATCGTATTCGCCGCCGGGAGGGGGAGAGTTCGGCGTTTCATCTCCAACCCCGTCCACCTCTTCTTCCGTTTCGGTAGTATCATCGGTATTGTCCAAGTTTTCTTCGGACGTGTTATCCGTATCGTCATTACCGTCGCCATCGACATCATCGCCATCATCTTCAAAGTCTTCGTTTTCCGCATCGGAAACGTCTTCTTCTTTTTGATCGTCGATGTCCTGGCCGCGCAAGAAACGCTTGAAAAATCTAGGAACTTTATTCGGATCGTAGAGGTTTTCACCGCCTTCATCCTCAAAGTCTTCATCATCGGGAACTTCGTCTTGACGGTCGATTTCCTGAGCCTTCATATGCATGAAGGTGAAGCTGGTACGTTTTTCCTCTTCTTCATCCAAAAGAAGTTCGTCCTCTTCCGTATCCTTGATATCTTTGGTATCCTTTTCTTGGCTTTCGTCAGTTTCTTGCTTTTCTTCGGTTTCTGCCGTATCGCTTTCGTCCTTCGATTCGTCTTTGGATTCATCTTTCGAGTCATCTTTAGATTCATCATCGGATTTCTTTTCTTCGACTGTTGCGCCGCCTTTTACGTATTCGGTAATTTCGTCTACGTAACCGCGGATATCCGGTTCTAATGCATCATAGATCCAATCCGCAGTATCGTCTTTACCCAACGAACGCAAATAGCAAAGTTCTTCATAATACAGCTGACCAAGCGAATAAGACGTAAGCAGGTCATTGTCCTTTTGCCAGAATTCAACCAAGCCACGCAACAAGGATACTTCCGCATTGTTCTGCGGCGTATCGCGTTCTACGCTGATTGTTCTGTTGGCATGGTCAATCTTGTAATAATATTCGCTAAGAACCTGGCCCTCTTCCAACTTATAAAGCTCGTCAATGGCAAGTTTTGCACCGCCGAACGTAACTTCGGGATAGGTTTTCGTGAGATATTCTCTGATTTTGAGATACAGATCTTGCAAAGTTTCCTTGCTGTCTATAACGTCGAAACAATCCACGCAGATGAAACGCTTGTCGTCAAAGTACGAATATCTGCCGCTTTCCATCGTCCTGTGACAGAAGGCACAGCGTTCGGTCTTATCGAAGTTTTCGTCCTCGCCTGCCGTTTCGATATCCTTCTTACCTTCATCACTCAAAATCATGTTGTAATCGGACAACAGCTTGCAGCAACCTTCCAAATCGTAACATTCGGGTAAGGTTTCGCCGCCGAAATAAATGTAGTGCTGTCTATCCAAATGCAACTGCAACCAATGCAAGTAAGAGTATACGTTTGCCAAGAATTCTTGCATATAACGTGCGGATTTATCATAGAACCAATCCAATACGCCTACGTCTTCTTCGCAGTCGTTGATGAACATGAACTGCATGCGATTAGCATCCGTTTCTATAAATTGCTCGCTCGGATTCTTGAAGTAAGGATACAAAGCTTTGATGCGTTCAAGTTCGCTCAATGCTTCCACTTCCTCATTGAAAGGTAAAGGTTCTGCCAAAACTGGAGCGATTGCCACGCAACGATATGCATTGGGGAACAACGTTCTGATGAATTCGTTTAATACGGCACTCATCAACATACGCATACCATCGGTACATTCTTCTCTTGAATGCAACGAAACGGTCAAAATCTTGCCTTTCTTGATATCACGAACATTGACGTCAGCCAAGTGCGGGTTACCCTCAGCGCCACGGTAGAAATCAATCGTCTGTCTATCCGTCATAAGGCTGTAGAAACCATACGTTTCACCCTTGAACACCGCGTCGTTCATCGTTACGCAAATCTCTTTAAGCATGCCTTTCGTGTCATGCAAAACACCTGTCTGACCAGAAGGCATCAGGCTTTCAATTTCATATCTGCGCAAATGTACCGTATCTAAACAGCTCTTAAGGTTAGCATTTTCTCGACGCAAGTAAATGGTGTTGTTCGAAATATGTTCAATTTCATATTCCGAATTTTCGTACATAATGCTCTGTCCGGCAACGTATTCCAAATGAACTCTTTCCGGGAACGTATCTACGACGCCAATAACCTTGTCGTTTAAGCTAAGTTGAACCTTTCTGTTCACTTCGAGAAGTTTATCGAAAATATCTTTCACCTTGATAAATACGATATACTTTTCGTTGATAAGCGAGTAGCCGTCTCTTCTGTTGGGGTCGACAATGATATAATAATCCTTAATTCGATTCCCAATACTAAACTTCGCTTCTACTTTTTCGGAATCATACAAGCCCGCGATAAGGTAGGCCGCCAATTCTCTTACCGTCAGCTCTTCAACCGCTTTGGCTTTAAGCATTTCCAAACAGAACTGAGATTTAATCTCGTCCTTTCTTTCCAATGCCATGCGAATAACGCCGCGCATCTTGCGCTCGAATTCGCTGATTCGAATCCCCTTGTCGGTCGTCGCATCGCAGAACACCTTAAGCAAGCTAAGCTTGTATCTTTCGATATGTTCCGTTACGCGAGGCTGAATAAAGGAAGAACGGTTGATATGGTCTTCCGAGATTGCTTTCGTCATGAAATACTCTCTCAAAAGATACGGCTTGCTGATAATATGTACGATAGATTTCTTTTTACCGCGGAAACGCGTGCATGCGTACAACGCCGCAGACAGGTTACATCTCTCGTCCGAATATACCATATAGTTGACGTCGGAAACGTCTTTGAAAAGATTATTGATTTCGACGTCGTGCATTGCAAGGATTTTTCTATCCCCGTGCTCGATGGGTGCTTCCGTAATCAAACGAACGCCGTCAACACCGTGCTCACATGCCTGTTCTGCAATGATATATTCCAAGCTGGTATTCTTCTGACCGCTTCTGTTATAAATCTTATGCTTTTTGCTTTCTTTGTTCCAAAGCGTATAAGCAACGGATTCGTTTTCTTTCGCGCTGCTAAAACTAAGAACCTTTTCTACGCAGAAAGACTTAGGCAATGCCGCCCCAGCAAAACCTTTCAACAAGTTCAAGCTAAGGAATACAAATCTAATACGGTCGTTGGTAAACTTCTGCAAACGTTTCGCCATAACCGTACACAAATATCCGTCGAATGCAATCATCTTGTCTGCATCGATGAAAATTGCATTGGTGACTTCTTCAAAGAACGTCGGATATTGTTCTACAATATTATCGCTAGCAAAGTCTGACGTCGTTGCAATCCAAATATCTGCCTGGTCCAAACGTTCATCGGCCGTGTAAACTCTCCACGTAGCGTTCAACGTACAACCGGTCATTCTGGTGAGTCTATCGATAATATATTTCTTCAAGGTTTCTCTTTGTTCCTTGTTGGAAACAACGAATACCAATCTTGCCCCTGCCAACAAACGCATGTATGCGTATGCGACTAAATACTCACCTAATTCCGAATAAAACGACGCTGCGAAATAGACGTGTCCATCATTAAAGATCGCGTCTAAACATTCCATATAGCTTTCAACGACTCTGCCCGAAGTAGCTTCCATCCATTTGCGGATATAGCTCATTGCGCTCGCATACGTGATGGTTGTACATACGTATTCCGGCGTCTTTTCGCTAGGCATCTCGGGATAGTAGCGCAAAGAGTGCTCTTCATCAAAGCGTCTCTTTAATTCTGCCTGCAAAGCACGGAGTCTTATTTCAAGCTCTACTTTCTCTTTTTCTTCTTTCTTGACTTCATCTTCTTCTGTTGCTGCGATCAGCGGCGGTGCATCGAATACGTTGCAAATTTCTTGCAAGAATATTACAGATACAAACGGATAGATATACCACGTATCCACGTGCATGATATCAATCAACAGCTTGTACATGAAATCGGGCATCGGGAAGAATACCGACAACAATGCAACCAGGAACAACAACGCATAGAAAAGCTCGACAATATAAATAAACGTCTGCAATACCAAGCGGGTTCTTACTACCCAGTTGCGCGCATATTCAAATTCGTCGCCTTCAAAGAAAAGACCTTTAATAAAGCGAGCAACTTTACCCGATTCTTTCTTTTCTTTCTTCTCTTCTTCCTCCTCATCCGGCTTTTCGTCGTCCGATTTTTTGGAGTGCGAGAAGAACGGTACACGAAGTTTCTTTTTGCGCTTGAGCTCTGCTTCGGTCAAGTCTTCTTCAAGGTCCTCTTCAGGCTTCTTATCGTCCTCGTCAACCTCTTCTACGCCTTCATCCTTGCCCTTACCTTTTTTCTTATGGCGCGCTTTCTTTTTCTTATTCTTTTTCTTCTTTTTCTTTCTCTTGAAAGGAGATTCTATCCCAAAAATGGGATTAAATACACACAGTTTCAACATACTCTTGAAGAAAACAAACGTGTAAAGGATAAGAATATTTACGACTACCATTTGTATAACGAAGAAGATAAAGTCTACGTTTGCATCAACCTTATCCACTGCGCCTTGCAAAAGCTTTCCAATAAACGGAATCGCATATATCCATTCAATTAAATCGGTCAAAAGCCCAAAAAGTACAGCTAAAACGACAAATTCCACCAAAACCAAGAACACGAACGGCAAGTTCTTTTTATTGTCGGGGTTCTTGTATTTTACCGCATAAAAGGTAGGAAATTTCTTTGCTTTTGACGAAACGGGCAAAAGCGGGTAGGCGACCAATAACATGACCACCAACATAATAATTATTTTCAATACATTAATCATGCCTGTTTACCCCTTTTGCTGCAAACATTTTTTCAATCGTTTCAATGGAGAATATCTTATAGATTTTGTTCTCCGCCGCCATAAACGATTTATCGATGTTGAATTCCCCTAAAACTTGTTCATTTTCATTGTACATGGGTTCCACATCAAGGTTATTAAGCATACCGCTCAGCTTATCTTGCACCACTTCAAGCATATCTCTATGCATAGTGATGTGTTGCTCTTTAATCATATTTAACTCGTGCAATCTTCTAATCTGACGAAGCTCGTATCTCGATTGCTCAATTCGAATCAAATCTTTTTCATAACGTTCTTTCAATGCCGAGAAAGAATAATTCTCTTTTGCCCTTGCATTGATATAAGCCCGCCTCAATCTATCTTTTGCAAGACTCATTTTCCTCATTAGCGGCAAAATTTGAATTAAGAATGCCAAAATGAATAATCCTGCAAAAATCCCGATGGATAACGCGATTAAATTCATCTTGCTCAAATACATTCCCTCGTAGTTGGTTAATTGCAAGAAATAGTACGGCAAGAACATAACGGCAACCGTTAAAATCAAGAAAATAATGTCGCCTATGATATTTTTACTCATGCAAGATTTCGCGTTATAATAATCTTTACGCGCTCTCTTTGCCTCGTATCGTTCATCCGTGAAATCCACTTGAATATATTCGGCTTTTAACGCTTTATCAAAGAGTTTGGATATTTGTTTTTTCTTTGCAATAATTGCATTTTGATAATCCATTTTCGACGGGCACTGCTTTGTCTTCTTCAGCGTCCCAATCTCATCATAGCTTGCATAATCCGCCTCAACCTCACCTTCCGTCGTTTCATCTCGCTTCTTCAAATACTCGGACATGATTTTATCGAATTTTGCTTGCTTATCTTCGTCAAACTCGTTAATCGTTCTATCAGTAATTTTCAAGGTAGCGCCATAATATCCTTCTACCGACTTTCTGACGCCTTCTGCCTTCATTTGCTTTTGCACTTCGACTCTTTCTTTGCGGAGCGCTTCTTTGATATTCTTTGGAACGAGGTCGGAGTCCTCAATAATGTCCCCCGAGTTTTGTGCCAACATAAAATACTCTGATTGGTTCACAATGGCTACACGACGAGCGACTGCAACTTTCATCCATGCCGTTGTCAATACGTCTTTTAACACAGAAGGTTCCAACTGGTTCATCATGACGTCTTTCTCTTCGCGCGCACCTTCTCTTTCATACATTCTAATCAAATATAAGGACAATGCCAACGTATCGAAAGCAGCGCGAGCAGCACTCCCGTCATAACGTGTTTTATAATAATGACGGCGAATAGGCGTATGCAGCGCGGCACGTCTCCCAAAAGCCTCGTAGAATTCCTCGAAGTTCATTTTCGTGTTAGCTGTACCATACGGATATTTTAAAAGGTCCAAAGGCAAAGACATCTCCTTTGTACAATGCACTAAATATGTACCATACGGCCGCAAATCATCAATTTTTTGCTGTGTCGTACGGTTATCAATTCTGCAATTTAATAATAAATCCGGTTCTTCGTCTTCCAACTCGTCAATATCTTTGTCTTCTTCAACCTTTTTTATTACCTCACCGCGTTCAGCAGCCAAACGAATTCGCTCAGCCTCTTCTTGTTCTTGCGCCAACTGAATTTTCAACTTCGCCTCGCGCTCTAACGCAAATTTAGACATCTCGCCGATGCTGCTTTCGTCCCCTGAAACGATTTGCCGAAGCTGCTCTAAATCATTATCCAAAACAGCGTAAGGCTCATGATTTTCATTCTTTGCATAATAAATTTCAAAGGATTCAGGATACAAATCTCTCTTTTTTAACGGTTCTATAAGAGCGTCCGTTAAATATGCCTCAATCAACGGCTCGTACGTGCTTGCGTCGACGCCCTTTTCTCTGCCAAAGCCTTCTCTACCGTAAGGTGCACGAATTCGGTCATAGCCAAAAAAGTCTATGATAATCGCAATACGAAATTCATCGGCAACAAGAATGCTTTGTTTCTCAAAAATTTCATCGATGCACTCTTCCACGTGGTTAAGACTGCGATTGATCCAGCGAATCTTTCTATATCCCGCCAATTCAAACAACTTATCACTGTCGAGTGTCTTATTTTCTGACGTATTAATTACGTAAGTAAGCATAACTTATCTATCTCCTTTATAAGAGGATCATTTTTTCTTCTCTTGGTCTTAAAACTGCAATTTCTTAATCTCGCCCGAAGTGTTTTTATACGTATAACAGCCAATATTCGCTATAAAGCTCTCAAAATCCGTCAACTCTTCATTGGTTAATTTCTTCTCGGCTTTTACAAATTCTTGCTTAAATTCGTCGATAAACACTCGCCGTATCTGTTCGCTCAGTTCTTCGCCCTTATGTTGCCATTTCATGCTAAAAGCGGTAGCGGCTTCATCGCCCAAGATTAACATTTGCCGTGCATAAAAAGCAAAATTATAATCTTTTTTCAAGATATATGCAATTTGGAACAAGCCCTGCATCATGCCGCCAAACAAAGGTAAGGTTTTCGCTAACGCCAACAGTTTATCTGCACCGTCAAGCGATGCGCCGTTCAAGGCGTAATCGGTGATTTCACGGCTAAGATGATAGTTATACGCATCTCTCCACTTTATTTGTTCCGGATTCTGCGATATCCATTCAATCAGCTTGTGATATTGCCCCTTCTTGACTCGTTCTTCATTGACGGTAATTGGTAACGAGTCTTCATTTCTGTCCGTGAAATAAACTTGTTTACCATTTTCGTCCTTGGCAAGATACAGTTTGTTTTTCAACAGAGCGTAAAGCAACGCTTTAACAAATTTCTTTTCGTTCTCTGTTTGAATCTCTTCATTAATAAAGGGCAACCCGCTTTGACCTTTGTTCGTCAAATAAGGATTCCAAAGCTGAGAGAATTGCTTTTGCATCATTTGCAAAGATTTTTCACAGCTCTTATACCCCAACATATCGCTTGACGATTCATCCATAAAGGTTATCCGCGACAAGCGGACGTTTTTCATTTCTTTATAGATAAGCATCGCCTCTTCGGTGCAACATTCCGCAAATTTAACACTGCTATCATGTTCACCCGCGTCCAAAAGCATTGCATTGATTTTTTCTAATCGTTCGCTATCGTCACCATCAGAAGATTTTGCGAAAACTACCGCGCGTTCGGTACGCATAACAAGACGCTCTTTTTCATTATCGATAATGTTGGTCTTCAATGCGGGCCTCCCAGCCGTCAACAATTTTCTCAAAGTAACGTTTCTCGATTTACTAGATGCGTCCGCCGCTACAATGGGGCTAGGATTGGTTAATACATTGATAATATCTTTATCCAAATGCTCTTGATAGAATTTTGTTTGCGTAAAGCTTTCTATCAACTCGCTTAAAGCTTTGTCGATGAAACCTGTAAGCTTCGCCCCGAGTTGGCTCTCATCCTCCATATCAAAACTTAGCGTTTGGAATATACCGGACAACTTTTCAAGCTTTTCTGTTTCAAAATCAAGATGGTCTGCCTTTTGAGAAAGATAACTATTATAAGCGCAAAGCTTGTCCTCTTCAGAGACATATACATTGGCATACAGTTCGCTGGTTTCGCAATTTTCAGCCAACGCCAAATGCACGTCAAATGCCAAATTTTGCATAAAGCCATCAGAATGACAAAATACGCTAATTGCATTGGAAATATAATTGTTAATATGCGTAAGCAACGACGCGCATACAGTCGCATTCATTGTAGCGGCAATCCATTCAAATGTAATACGGTATTTTTCCGCAAACTTTAACCAATCTTTATACTTGCCTCTAAACTTTTGCTTTCCAAAGTCTTTTGCCTGCGCCGCAAGAGTCGCATTTTTCGAATCAGTAATATTCTCAAGTTCCCAATCTAAATACTCATCGTTAAATTGGGGAGTGCTTTCAATCTGTAAAAACGAATCAGAGAATACGTCATTCTTTTGAATCTTGGACTCCAATAGTTCCTTGCATTGAATCAAACGCATCAAAGATACAGTCGGGCTTGCTATTTGTCCATCAACTTGTAAAATCCGTTGAATAATTGAATCGCTATCACTTTGAGCGCTTTGTTCAATCTGTTGCGAAAGGAAAACGTTTTGTTCACGTAATAATTCCAAGCCGCTTTCATAAAACTCAGCCAAAAACGCCAATAATTTTTGTTTTTTGTCTTCAAGGTTTGTGCGCAGTTCTTTTTTCGGCAACTTTTGTTGCAATAATGCTTCCCCTTCCGCCAACATAGAGGGTATTTCCTCACGGTTTGCAAGGGCCATCGCATCATCGATAACGTCGAATATCTCCGCGCCAAGCTTCTCCTTCTCTTTCAGCTCGTCTTTTCCTTCTACTTCGTATTTTTCGTTCACCGTATTCAGGAAAAGAGAGGGATATAACTCTTTGGTATCTGTTTTTCTGGCATGGAAGTTTTCTACGCGGTACTGCTTTACTCTATCCATAACCACGGAATGAACGTCTTGCCATTCCTTCATTCTATCATATACGCCTTTTTTGACAATATATTTTGCAACGCTTTCTTTGGGGTATTTAACCTTGGTCAAGGAAACGCTGCGATAGATAGCATCTTTTTCTACCGCGATGCCATAATCTTTTTCCCAACCCTGCAAGAAATCTTGGCAACCCATCAAACTGATGACGTCAGCCACCATTTCTTCATGCGCGCCAATCGACTGTCTGCCAAGCTGTTTTTCAAACAGATATATCCGATGGAAAGGCGCAGCTGTCTCACATTGGAAATCTTCATCCTCCGAATCAAACAACAAGCCCATTGCGTTGTCCTTCTTGCTGCCAAGTTTAAAATTGACAGAGAAACAGTTTTCTTGCACGTCGTTCCCAAAACACACTGTGTTTATGGCATTAATCTCACGCAACGCCGCATAAGCATTCGCGCTCGCTTTTACCATTTGTTCTTGGGATAATTGATTTTCATATATATCAGAACAAAGCAAAAAAGCATTGACGTTGACTTTTCTACCCGTCTTGTTTTCCAAATATTGCTTTACGTATAAACTAACTAAAATAAACGCGCCACTGCCTGTCCCACCACACAGCGAAGTAGCAATAAATACATTGAGTTCCGTCTCAGAATCGACACTCTCCACAAAAGAATCTAATGCAATTTCAAATTTTTCTTTGTTTTCGCTGTTTGCTAAATAGGATATGAACGCTAAAGCCCCTTTAGCGCGCCACAAATTAGACCCTTTATGCATTTCCAACGATTTTACGTATTCTGCCGCATAGGAGTCCGTATATATTGCCAACCAATCCTCTATCCCGCTGTTTCCAACGTCAATAAGATGGTCTTCCATTCTACGATTATCGGAAATGGGAATCGTATAAACGTCCGTCTTCGTTGCCAAATTATGCAAATCCGCATCCATAGCAAAACATACGAAAGAGTCCGACTCTTTTTTCATACGCTTTGCACAAGATTGTGCTACGTTACAGCCGCTTTCGCCTATACCGATTACTAATGTTTTTCTTCCCATATTATTTCTCTTTACTAAATTTTGTATTGGATTGCGGCGGCTTGCGCCGCAATCCAATAACGTTTTTGCCCTAAGCCGTCATCGACTTATTTTGTTGCCAACAAACCAAATTAGAATTAGTTTTCTTCAACCTTCTTAGCTTTCGATTCAGCTTTAATTGCATTCAAAATTCTGTCAATGTCAGCATCTTTCTCGAATTGTTCGGTGATATTGACTTTACCGAATTCATCCAAAGGTGCATCAACAGAAACCGTATTGAAGAGATCGTTCTTCTTAACCCATGCAACAAATTCTTTAAATCTGCCTTCGCAATCCATACCTGCTGCGCATACCATCTTGGATGCTGCAAACGATTCAAATACCTTCTTAACTTCATGTCTATAAACCTGAATGAAGTTATCTTGTGCCGTTTCAGAACTCGTTCTGTATTCACAAATCTGTCTAAATACGTCATAAGCAACTTGAAGGATTCTTTCTGCGTCGTCGCAATCGCAACCAACTTCTTCACTCGTCTTAATGAGATATGCAAACTCTAAAATAGAAGGAGCTCCGGTAGTCTGCTTAATCTTGTAGCCGCCCTTTTCTTCAACAACCTTTCTCGCATTCTTATCAGATTCATCCACATACAAGCATTCGGTAAGAAGCTTCATGAAAGGACTTCTGGTAATTGCACTCTTCAAGTTTTCAATTTCCGTACCGTTATCGCTAACTACGCTAGGAAGAGCGATCATATCTGCGAGCAATCTTCTATCGAACGCTTTGCTCCACTTTTCGATAAGCTCGTCTTCGTTTCTGATCCAAGCAAGCAACTGTGCAATATTCTTGTTGTTGATGCAGTTGCCTTCAGGACTCTTAATCTTTTCGTTATCGCATTCGAAGTAATACTTCTTCGCCATATCAGCCTTACCGTTGTTATAAACGATGCGGTTGGTTGCGAAGCCGTAGAACAATGCTTTCACCATCTTCGTGTCGCATTCTTTTTCTTTCGCTTCGTTCATGTACGGCAAATAACCTCTCTTATGCAAGTTGTTGCCCAAGTGAGGATTCCACATATCCGTGAAACGATGCTTGCTGTAGTTAAGAGACTGCGTATAATATCTAAAGTAAGTATTATCAGCGCTCATTTCGTCAAACTTTTCAATACGCAAAGGCGTGATGTCCATAATTTCGCCCGTGCAATACAACATTTGGTCGGACATATCCTTAACGATGGTAACTCTTGCACTGCTATCACCGGAGTAACGACGAATGAACTGTTCAGAGCACGACTGAATGACTCTCTTTTCATTGTTTTGATCTGCAGGAAGCTTAAGCTCGAACTTTTCATAGTTCTTCTTAATGTATTTACCCGTTTCATACGAAATCATGAATACGATAATCTTCGAAGGCTGAACCAATTCGTTATCGTCGCCTTTTTCGCTGATACGAAGAGAAGGTTTAGCAAGTTCTTGCGCGATCGAGAAATGCTTACGGAATTCAGGTTCCAATTCTTTCGCCGTTGCATTAGCGCCCTTCGATTCTACGATTGCTTCTACAACGTTATACGATGCAACTGCCGCAAATGCTTCGCTTGCTTTTACGGAATCACGGTAAGAAGCGATCATATCCTTGAACAACGAACGGAATGCACTAGCGTCTTTCTCATTGTATTCGCCTTGGTTTGCTTCTGCAACTGCCGCAGCATATACCGTCTTGTAAACGCCCAAACCTACGATATCGTCAATCTTTGCGATTTCTTCATCCGTCGCAGGACCGCTCATTTTTTCGATGTTCTTCAAGATTTCTTCTTTCTGTTCTTGCGAAGAGTATACATTGATAACACTATCAACGTTTTCAGCGTCTCTTCTCTTTGCCGTCTTCGTCAATTCAACAAGTTCTTCCTTTTCTTTGCCGAAACGGTTGAAGAAATTACGATACTTTTCGATAAGGATATCAATATTTTTAAGTACTTTGGTGTAAACTTTCAACTTAAGTTGTTCTTGTGCACCAAGGTAAATATTGGAAGCGATCGACAAAGCGTCAGCCTTGAATACAACGATATCCAAGGTAGGTTTCGTCTTCTGCGACATATAATCCATCGCTTCGCTTACAAGATCAGCATATCTCGTTTCCTCGGATTGCTCAGCATAAAAGCTCTTGCCGCCCTTAATTTCTTCGCTATCACCGGTAATCTTGCTCAATTCTTCAGGAATTTCTTCAATGCTACGGGATTTGAAGTCAGCCCATTCTTCGGTAATACCAACCAACTTAGCTGCAAATGCTTTTCTTGCCTTACAAAGCTGATACATAGCAGCTACAGGATGGATATTTTTACCTTTGAACTTCAAGATGTTTTCCGACAGGCTCAAAGAACCAATAAAACGGTTATCTTCGTCATTGCTCAAAGACAAAATCGATTCTGCGGTGCTCGTCGTAACGCTCTTGATTTCTTCAATACAAGCATTGTAGTACTCAACAAGAGCTTCGTCAGCTTCTTTAGCCAACTCTAAAACTTTCGCTTTCTGATCCTTTGCAGGGATATCTCTCAAGTGAATGTTCTCAAAGGTCAATTCGCTGTTGCCGGGAACTTTCTTGAGAATTTCGTTTTCTACTCTGTCAACGTATTGTTCTACTCCTTTTTCTTTACCGCTTCTTGCAACGATGTCTACAACTGCATAGTTTTCTGCGTCTTTCAAGTTTTCATATTCTTTCAAGACGAGGTCTGCATATTCGCCGTCAGCCATCGTGTAGCTCTTTCTTGCAGCTTTTGCATTCTGTTCTTTTTCTTTAATCTTTTCCTGTACAGCTTTATGCAAAATCAACCATTCGTTGTTGCAGGAATCAAGCGTTTTCTTGTGTGCGATATAGTCCAAAACAGATTCGCAAGGGAATTTAATTTGGGAAGTAGAAATACCTGCGTAGATTGCATTACTACCGTTGTTCTGCGAACGAAGCAATTCGTGGTTAGAGAATTCACTATCAAACGCAGCACCGATATCCGTACAAAGAATCGTATACAACGAGTTTGCAAGTACCATGTCGTATGCAACTACCGAGTCAAGGCCAGGAATACGATCCAAAAGGAATACCTGGGAGAAAGGAGCTGCGTTGGGGTTCCAATAGCTCTTATCCGAAGCATCGAACAATACGCCTACGTTGGGTTCGTTCGGATGACCTAAACGGAACTTAATAGGAGACTTCTTCTGAAGGGCGCGGCCTTCGTTGTAACCTCTTGCAACCAAGTTGATTGCATTAAGTTCACGAAGAATTGCATATGCGTTCGAGAAAATCTTAATGCGATTTTCAGGCGTCTGCGCATCAGCATAAATTTCAGGCAATGCGATCATAGCGTTTACAATCGGATCTTTGCCCAAATTCTTTCTCAAATAACGCTTTGCATACAATGCGATGGGAATAAAGGAACCCGAACCTGTACCACCTGCAACAGACGAAATTACGTACACTTCGCAGGATGCACCAGGGTCAGCAACCATTCTTTCCAATGCACCGATAAACGCAGAACGAGACAAAGGTTTGTTCATGAGGTTCAAAAATGCCAAATAGGATTTTTTACGCCACTGAGACGCACCTCTGATCATTTCCTGAGAACGTACTGCAGGATCGTCGCAAGGGAACCATTCGCGCAAGTACTCCTTACCGATACGGTCACAAATCGTCCCTACACTTGCAGGATCTGCCATTGCAACAGGCGTTGCATTAGTAATATTCTTTATATCGCCGGCATCGGTATCAAATACTAACGCGGTGATCTTGTTGTCGTTCTGCTGGCCGAATTCATTAACTTTTTGGTAGAAAATATCTACCGCTCTACTGCCAGTACCGCCGACACCAATCAAAAGAATGTTTTTCATAATTGTTTCTCCTTTGTTTTATTTTTAATTTTTTATTTTTATTTTTATTTTTTTTAATTGTTTTTAAGAGCATTATTTTCTCTTTAAAAATACTACTACGGATTGAATTTCCTGCGTCTTTCTCTTCAATACAGCATAGAATTTGCGAGGTTTAAGTTCATCCATATGACCTATATTCTTTTCCCCATTGTTTACTAACTTGAAATGAGGTTTCAACTGTCCGGTTAAGGTTTCCCTAGGCTTTTTGGGCGGTTCGCCGCCACGATAGCTCGATTTTTCAAAACCTTTTATCCATTCATCAAATTCAATCTTTCCTGGACCTTTTGCGTTACTATAAGTTACTTCATGAATAACTTTCTTGTATTCTTTTTTGGTCTTGCCGTCCTTTTGAAGTTTCAAAACGCACCAACCGATATTCGCATCGTCTTGACATGCAAAATACGGTTTCAGGAAGAAAAATCTCTTAATGTGCCATAACCACTGCTCCGTCTTTTTAATATTGATGGATTTATAGCTTAAGCGGATTTTCTTTTCTTCAGAACGTCCAAATACTACCGTTACAAACGTTCCGCTCATATGATTGTGCGATTTGAAGAACCCGATAATGAACAATAGAATATGGAGTACCAAAAGAATGACAAGGATTCTCCAAATGTATCCCCAAAGCGGACTCTTGACAAATACAAACGCATCGGTATGCTCAACGTCGTGACAAGTTATCACAATGTCCTTTTCACCGTTTAAAATCATCATTGCTGCAAACGAATGGAAAGGTGCAATCCAATCCTTGGTTACGTGTACCGCAACAACGGATTCCCCGTCTATTTGTTCAATCGTCACGTCCTTACCGCAAGGCAACCAAGCAAAACCGCTAAACGTTCCTTTGTCTTTTACCGTCAACGCACCGCTGTCGAATCTTGCCTGCAACTCCTCTGCCGTTAACGTATTGCCGTCAATGCGAATTCGGAAATACATCACCGCTTTCGTATCTTCCAAAGCAAAACGGTCAACTTTCTTGATGGATTTCGGCAACGTTTCAATTTCCACAATCGCATTGGTTACCGTAAGCGTTGCCTCGCAAGACGTCGGCTTGGTTAAGTTGTTTTTACTGGTTAAAGTAATAGCAATCTTCTTTTGCCCTAACGAAACGCTTCCGCCAAAGTCCTCTTGAGAGGGTACGTATGTAATTCGATCGCCCTCAACTGCCGTAGAAGATGTAATATCCCGTCCATCTAGCGTTACTTTATAATCAAAGAGTTCTGCCGGGAAGGAAATCGGTTCGCCATTCGCAGTCAACTCAAACGCCAAACCGCCCATATTCTTTTCAATTTGATAGTTGGTATAGGTTAAAATTGAATCCGAAGTCAACGCAACGGTGATCTCAGGCGGTAAATAGTATTGCGAATATTCGTGATCACGCGTCATTAATTTATTCGACGTCACTTTAAAATATTCTTTATATTCACCGTAAGCCTCATCAGGCAACGTATATGTCACCGTAATTTTACCGTCGCTTGCAATCTCCAATTTCGTCGGAATTTCTTCCCCCTTTGAATTGGTAACTGAAACATTGACCAAGTAGTAAGGCTCTTTTGATAAATCGTCCCCTTCTTTTCTAAGCCAATCTACTTCTTCAGGTGCATTACCCACAAGATCATCATTTACAAATACGGTATATACAGTCGTACGCTCGCGAGAGTTTAAATCAATCGTTCCATGATCCGCTTCAACTCTATAATAGGAAGGATTTGCTTCCACAACGCATGTACGTGAAGCATACATAGTGTACGCGCCATTCATAACGCTGACTTCTAAGCCTATCTCATTAATACCTTGCACCAAATTAAAAGCTTCACCGCATACGAACGATTTTTGCGCATACGTTACTTTATTCTGGACTCCACCAAAAACAGTCTCTAAGTCTACTTCTGTATTGCTGATATATTCAAATGCTTTGTATTGAACGCGAATTTTATCTTTCGGCGTTAACTTCTCGTTAATATACTGTGTAGAAACTTCTTTCCAGCCTGTACCATCGTCATATTCCAAAATAGGCTCGATATACATAGCAGGTTCCGCTAAGATGGAAAGATTTGTTTTCGCGGAAAGCTCAGAATCAAACACCAATTCTAATATACCGCCTGTCAAACAAGGATTCCCTTTTATTATCCCCGTATAGCCAAGCTGCATCCCCTTAATTGTTAGAGG
>JAZQGK010000204.1:0-2862 GCA_045539975.1 Candidatus Scatosoma sp.
AGCAAGACGGTAAAGGTAAACTACCGCAACCAAATCGGTGTGCATGCATATGGTTGGGATCAAACGGGTAATGCAACTTACTTCAATATGAGCAAGAGTGACAATGGTGAAACGATTATCGCGGTGCAGTTTGCAGGTTCAACGACACATTACCCTTCGCTTATCTTGAAAGAGATGTACAACCAAGAATATTGTCAAGCATTGATTGCAGACGGCTATGCGAAGTTGACGTTCAATCTGAAGGTTGGCGGGACAAGTGCGGCTGATGTTTCCGATTTGTATGTATTTGGTAAGAAATTGGTCAACTTTGCAAAGACAGCAGATGGTGTGTATGCGGTTGTTGTTGATTTACAGTTTATGGTAGATAATTATGATAAAGTTAGCGGTATGGGTACGAGCGTTGAAGCGAAAAACGCAGAGTTCGAATATATGTTCCTTGCGTGGAAGTCTGCTGACTGGACGAAGAGAAACTACGAATTTACATTCTCGAACGTTAGTTTAAGAAAAGGTGCCTTGTTCAGCGATAACATCGGTATGCGTGTAAACGGCTGGAATATGACGACGAATACGACTTATATGCAGATGGACGTTGCAGCGGACGGCGCAATGACAATCACGGCGAATTGGCAGGCTTACGCAAACTACGGCCCTGCACTTGTATTGAAAAATATGCAAAGCAAGGAATATTATCAAGGGCTAATTGACAGCGGATATACGCATTTGACCTTTGATCTTAAGGTGGGCGGCGCAGACGCAGATAAGCTCGACGATATTCACATTTTGGGTTCGGCGCAGAAAGTATCTGCGTGTGAACAAGTGAACGGCATATACAAAGTTCAAATCCAGCTTGCGCATATCGTACAATTCTATGATACGATTGTTACACTGGATACGAGTGGAAACCAAGCGGGACAATGGGGTAGCAGAAGTGCATTGCTCCTTGCATGGAGATTCTCTACTAACTTTGCAACCGTTCCTGAGGACGCGACGAGAAATTACGTCTTCACGATTTCCAACACGGCTTTTAGCAAAGTCAATTAAATTGGGGAATAAGGATTTATATGAGAAAAAAATATGAATATCCAACAATGACAGTTTTGATGTTCGAAGGTGAGATAATTAGGACTTCGGGCGAAGAACAAAAAGACTACGATGATAAAGGATCGTGGAAAGATACGTGGTTTCCAAAGACAGGTGAATAAAAGGAGAAATCTTATGAGAAACAAAAAAATGTTAAAAGTAGTATCCTTAATAGCATTGGCGACAACGTGTATTGTATCGGGCGCATTTGCCTTCAATACGAAAGTGGCCAATGCTGAAACTGAGGATGTTTTTCATGAACTTGGTGCATCAGTACGTATCTCGACGGATAAAGGCATGCGTTTTGCATTCGGTTTGCCTGAAAATAAGACAGGTGACGGATACGAAATTGGTACGCTTATGATTCCCAAAGAGATACTTGGCGGAGAGGTGTTAAATCACAACGAGGATGAATCAGACGAGGTTGACGTAGATTATCAGGAAGTTTGTTGTTCGAAAACATGGGTTCCAAATGATACACTGGAAGGCGCAAAAGATGGTTATAAGTACTATAATGCAGTCTTGACGGAAATTCCTAACTGGCACTACAATACAGTAGTCGTTGCGAGAAGTTATTACAAAAAAGACGGCGTTTATACCTACTCGGAGCCAGTCGAACGTTGTATCGGGTACGTAGCATCCGCGGCTTTGAATTACGGCGAGGAGGATGAAGATTCGAATCAGATTCTTACGGATATTGTAATCGCTGGGTACGGTGAAACGGCGTTAAGCGTAGAGCTTGCTAACGATCTTGTTACTATGGATGAAGAAGCGACGCTTATAGCAAACAACGAAAAAGGGTATCTGCCTATATGGAGCAGTTCCAACGAAGCAGTTGCAACCGTAGATAGAACGGGTGAAATAACGGCTGTAAGAGGCGGCGAAACAACTGTTACGGCAACGATTGGTAACGTAAGTGCAGAGAAGAAAGTCTATGTTGTTGGTAATACTTTGGATACCGATAGCTTCGCGGTTATCGCAGGGGCATGGAATCAACCTACCTACATTACAACGACTACGGGTGAAAACGATGAAATGGTTATTACAGCTCAATTCAAGGGCGATCAATGGAGATGGCCTGCGGTTGTACTGAGAAACCTTGAAAGTAAGGCATATTATGAAAAGCTGATTGCAGAAGGTTATACGACGTTTGTGTTTAACCTTGCTATAGGCGGTGCAAATGCGGCTGACGTATCTGACTTGTACATATTTGGTCAATTGTTATCCGCGTTCCCTGTAGAAGACGGTGTATATACCATTGCTGTAGATGTACAAAATATCGTAAATAATTATGATACGATTGGTATATTGGGTACGAGTGTTGAGGCAGTTCCTTCCAAGTATCACGCTCAAATGCTGATTTCCTGGAAGTGTACGGCAAGCAACGCTTCAACGACGAGAAATTACGTCTTCACGATTGCGAATGCGGCGTACATGTCCGAAGTTACGCTTGAAGTAACGGCAGATAAGACGGAAATTGCCTATGGAGAAACGGCAACGTTGACAGCAACGACAAATTGGGATGAAAGCGAAATTGTATGGAGTACTTCCGACGCAACGATTGCAACGGTAGAAAACGGCGTGGTAACGGTAACCGGCGAAAACTGGGGCGAAGTAACGATTACAGCAACGGTAGAGGATGTAAGCGTTGACACGATTATTACAGTAAATGCTCCTACGCAATTAGAGGTGGAATTTACAGCAGAAAGCAAAGATATTATTACGATCAACGGAACGACGACGTTGGAAGCAACGACCGATTGGAATGTGGAAAGAGTAGTC
>JAZQGK010000205.1:0-31032 GCA_045539975.1 Candidatus Scatosoma sp.
AAAGTGTTCATATTTGCATTGTAGCATATTTTCGGAAAAAAGGCAAGAAAAATAGGAAATATTTTGTATGTTAGAGATTTTTAATCTACGCAAAAACGCACCCCGAAAGGGTGCGCTTGCTTGGCGCAGGCAAAACGCTCACTCCCGTTCGCGGCTCCCACCCTCAACTCCGACCACAAACGCGTTTCGTCCACAAAAGAAAAAACCGCCGTGAAGGCGGTTTTGTCTTTTGTGGTGGAGGTGGTCGGAGTTGAACCGACGTCTTACTCGGCTGCCAAAAAACTTTCTACATACTTATTTTATCTATTATTTCTTAATTTACAAACGCGGGTAAACACGCTTTTGTAAACGCAGAAGGCTGAATACTCTTCAAAAAACACCTTCCGATTTTTTCAAGAGTTTTCCGTCTTTTTGTCGCCGCGACCCCAACCGACGGATAAATCGGGCGCGACGATTCGTTAATAAACGAAGTTACGCTGCAAGAGCGTAGTTTGCATTATTATTTGCATTTAAATTTATGTGAAATGTTTTTGACGCAGCCACTTCGTCTGCGGTATGCTTATCCTTTCGCTCACCGGCAATCGAATCCGGGGCACCCCCATATTACCGTTCGCTATATTATTATACACGTCTTATACCAAAAAGTAAACGCTTTTTTGCTTTTTTTCAAAATTTCCCAATCCAGCGCTTTTTTTAGTCCTTTTTCTTGGCAAGTTTCCGAATGGAAGTATGATGCTCTTCCCCAGCAAAAAGTCTAAACAGATTCTCTTTATGCGCCACCCAAGTCAGTATATTAATGGCAAAAATCATCAAATACAGGCATACCAGGTACGCATTGAACGCCATTTGCATATATCGAAGCACAAAAATACTCATCTGAATAATGCTCAAACCCGAAACGCCCAAAAGCGACCCAAGCGAGCCCCATTCCGTCCAAAAAATAAACAGCACAACGCCCACCAAACAGCCGAACACAATCAGCGCCCACCACACCCAATCGCAAGGCAGGCTAAACCAGAAAAGCCCCAAAGTGGACGCTATCCCCTTGCCGCCCTTAAAACGCATGGTGACGGGAAAAATATGCCCGATAATCACAAACAAGCCGCTGAAATACCGAATAAAATCGGAAACCGCCACGCCGCCTAAGAACGTATAATCTCGATAAACAAAATACAAAATCATAGCCGCAAGCCCCCCTTTGCAAGCGTCGCAAAGGAAGGTCGCTAAGCCGATTTTTAAGCCAAATTCTCGGCTCATGTTCATCGTGCCGGGGTTTCCGCTGCCAATCTGCGTAATGTCGCGTTGTTTGGAACGGGAAATCAGGCGCGCAAAGTTCACACAGCCGATTAAATAGCAGGCAACCGCTATCAAAACGAGCTGCCACCAATTTTGTTCAAGGGAGAAAATTTTCATAGAAATCCTTTTTAAGGTTTTTTCGGGGACTTAGTCCTCGTCTTTCTTCTCGCGCACTACGATTTTGATAGGCGTACCCGTGAAATCGTAAGCTCGGCGAATGGTGTTTTCCAAATATCTTTGGTACGAGAAATGCAACAGCCCCTCGTCGTTGACGTGCAACACAAACAACGGCGGACATACCGCAACCTGCGAAGAGAAGAACACGCGCATTCTGCGGCCTTGATAGGAAGGCGGTTCTTGCAAACGCACCGCATCCCCGATTAAATCGTTCAATTCCCCCGTAGGAACACGGAAATTCGCGTTGGCATATACTTCGTCTACCGCCGCCAACATCTTTTCCACGCGCTGCCCCGTCTTCGCGGAAATGTATATGGACTTGTAATAGTCCATGAACTTCAAATCCTCTTTCAACTGCTCTTCAAAGCGATTGACGGTGTGCGTATCTTTTTCCACCAAGTCCCACTTGTTCATAACGATTACCGAAGGTTTACCCTGTTCGTGCACGTACCCGATAATCTTTACGTCCTGCTCCGTCAAACCTTCCGCGCTGTCTACCACCAACAAGCACACGTCGCTGCGGCGCACCGCGTCAAAAGCACGCATATTGCTGTAATATTCCACGTCGTCATCCACGCTCTTTTTCTTGCGGATACCTGCCGTATCAATAATGGTGTAGGCTTTGTCACCGCGATAAAACAAAGTATCAATCGCGTCGCGCGTCGTACCTGCCATCGGGGTTACGATACTTCTTTCACTACCCAAAATTTTATTGACTAGGCTGGATTTTCCGGCGTTCGGCTTCCCAACAACCGCAATTTTTAACGATTGCACGGGCTCTTTCGTTCCGTCGGGGAAGTACTCGATTGCTTCGTCCAAAACGTCGCCTATCCCCTGCGAATGCTCCGCGGAGACGGGGAAAGGTTCGCCAAGCCCCAAAGAATAGAACTCAAAAACCTGCTCCGGCGTGTAATTATCGATTTTATTTACAACGAGAATGACGGGTTTTTTACTGCGGCGCAAAATATCCGCTACGTCATAATCAGAGGGGTGTAATCCCTCTCGCCCGTCCGTGAAAAACAGAATAACGTCGGCGGTTTCGATTGCCACCTCCGCTTGTTTTGCTATCTCTTTCCACATGATATCCTCGGATTTTAACTCGATACCGCCCGTGTCCACCATCGTGAAATGCTTGTCACGCCAGGTCGCATCCGTGTACAATCTGTCACGCGTTACACCCGGTCTGTCCTCCGTAATCGAAATTTTTCGACCTGCTACTTTATTGAAAAAAGTACTTTTGCCCACGTTGGGTCTTCCCACCAACGCAATAAGGGGGTTTGCCATCTCTATCGCCTCCTTTCTTTCTTATTTTTCCGCGGTTACAAGCTCTATAAACCCATATCCGCCCTCTCTGTTTACCTTTATATTCTCAAAGCCCAAACTCTTTTTCAGTTCTTTTAACGTCATGCCGCAAAGGAACACGTCTTCAAATTCCTTCATTGTGTTCCCGGCAAGAATCACCTCGTCAAAATCCCCGCTCTCTTGACGGTACTTTTGCAGCGCCGCAAGCATATCCTTGCCCGTCAAAAGCCCCGTACAAGTCACCGTCGGCCCGAAAAATTCATTCACAACGGGCAGGACGTCTATCCGCAAGCCCTCTACCGCGCGCATGCACGTTTCCGCCAAGTTTCGATTGACGTTTGCCGCGCTCGTTCCACAGACGACAACCGAACGTTTTTTCGTCCTCAACGCGTACCTGCCCCCGTCATTTTGCGTAACCAAACCCTGCAACGCCATATTTGCTTCCATCAAAAACTTACTGGTCATGCCAATGCCGTTTTCAATTTGCTCAAAATCTCCGTAAAAATCCGCGCTTTTAAAATCCCGTTCCGCCTTGACGAAATACTCGTCGGCAGGCAAGAGGAAATTGACGCCAAATTCCTTGTTTAAATTATCGACCAAGTCCAACAGTTTCTCGCTGTATGCCTTATCCACGTCCGCAATCGGATACAGCCCCTCGCGGTATTTGGTAATCCCCGTCGGCACGCAAGCCAAATCCCGTACCGTTGGATAATATTTAAAAAGCTCTCTTGCGGTATACGCCAGCTCTTCCCCGTCGTTTTCGCCCGGCACAAGCACCGCTTGACAATGCACTTCTATCCCGTTTTCCGCCAGTTTTTTAATCTGTTCGACGATCTTACCGGCAAAACGGTTGCGCAGCAATTTCACGCGCAACTGCGGATTCATCGTATGCACGGACACGTATAAAGGGGATAATTTTAAACGGATAATTCTATCCAACCCCTCGTCGGAAAGGTTGGTCAACGTCACGAAATTTCCGCAAGAAAAGCTCATGGAATAGTCGTCGTCCTTGACGTATAAGCTCTCGCGCATGCCCTTGGGCATTTGGTCGACAAAGCAAAACACGCAACGGTTGTGACAGGTGCGAATGGCAGTATTTTTTGCAAACTCCAAGCCTAAATCTTCCGTTTCATCCTTTTCAATCTCGACCGTTGTTTCCGCACCGCTGCGTTTGTCGCGCACCGTCACCGTAAACGATTCCGCCTCGCAATAGTAAAGGTAATCGAGTTCATCCTCGCAAGGGTGTCCGTCGAACGCGACGATTTCATCCCCCACCTCGAAGCCCAATTCCTTGGCGATGCTATTCCGTTTTACTTTGGTGATTTTTAACATCTTCCGCTTAATCCTCGATGATTTCTTTCCACGCCGCGCTCTCTACGCCGTACTGTCTGCTGAGTTTTTGTAAAATGTCCGCAAAAACGGGTGGCAACGGCGCATAAAACGTCATTCTTTCCCCCGTTGCGGGATGGGAAAGTTCCAACCTCTGCGCGTGCAACAACTGCCCGTCTGCTTTGAGTTTTTGTTTTTTATACCCATACACGGGATCGCAAGCAACGGGGTGTCCCAAATGCTTTGCGTGTACACGGATTTGGTGGGTTCTGCCCGTTTGTAAATCGAATTTACATAAAGTAAAATCTGCGCCAAACCGCGCGATAACTTCGTAATCGGTAACGGCAAGCTTACCCTTTCCGTCGGGCAAAACCGCCATTTTCAGTCTGTCCGTGGGGTGTCTGCCGATGTCCGTTACCACCCTGCCGCCGTCCGCCTTCACGTTCCCTTCCAACAGTGCATAGTACGTTCTTTTGCAGGTCTTTTGCGCAATCTGCCCAGCCAACGAAACGTGTGCTTTGTCATTTTTCGCCACTACCAAAAGCCCCGTCGTATCCTTGTCGATGCGGTGTACAATTCCCGGCCGCAGCACGCCGCCGATACCGCTGAGCGAATCCAAAGCATATAACAACGCATTGACAAGCGTTCCGCTCTCGTTTCCGTTACCTACGTGGACGGTCATGCCTTGCGGTTTGTTTACCACGGCGAAATCCTTATCCTCGTACACGATTTCGATAGGAATATTTTCCGGCTGTACGGAATACGCCGCAACGTCGGGGATTTCCATCACCACTTCGTCGCCTGCCTTGATTTCCGCACCCGCCTTCGTCACGGTTTTTCCGCAAACGCAGACGTTGCCCTCTTCTATCAATTTTTTCAGCCGCGAACGGGTAAACTCTTCCGTCTGTTCGCTTAAAAAAACGTCCAAACGCTTACAGTTCCCCTCCGCGACAAACAAACGCTTATCCATTCTTGTTTTCGTTCCCGGACTCGTTCTTCGGCGCGTTTGGCTCTTCCGATAAACCTTTCGCGGTCTTAGGCGCTGTTTCGTCTTCCACGCCGCCTTGCAAAGCATTTTCGCTCTGTTTATTCTTTTCCAGCTCCTCAGCGTGTTCTTTTGCCAACGCGCGGTACTTTTCCCCCATCGGGAAAATCGCGTCGCGGTCTAAAAATACCATCGCAATCACCAGCATAACCGCTCCGCCCGTGATGAAGAAATCGGCAAAATTGCAAACGGCAAAGCCGAACCTACTCAAATCCACCATGTCGCGTACCCCTCTGTCCAAGAGGATAGCGTCCGCTTCCCAAACGCGGTAATAGACGCGATCAATCAAATTCCCGACGCCGCCTGCCACGATGAACACGATAGCCAGCCGTAAAAAGGAACGGCGTTTGTCTATCTTAAAATACGCCACGGCAAAAGCAACCATCATCACCGCCGTAGCCAAAATTACCAGCAGTTTCATCCAAGGCTTTGCATTCGAACCCATACCGTACGCGATACCGGGGTTGTATTCAATGCAAAGACTAATCCAACCGGGGATAATATCGATGCGGTTGGGTGTTTCCGAAGCCGAAAAATATACGTCCGCAACCACTTTCGTGATTTGATCGACAAAAATGAGAATCGCAAACAGCAATACGCCCCAATAAGACGAGCCCTTTAACGTATATTCGTCATGTAAAGTTCCTTCTTTCTTTTTTGCCATTCTTACTTCTTTCCTTTGGATTTCTCCTGCGCGTCCTTGCGGATTGCGCCGATCATGTCAATCTTTAATTTGTGCAGCTTCTTCGACAAGTCCACTTTATACAACTGCGGTACGTCCAAACGCAAATATTCTTCCCAGAATTTCGAAAGCTCGTTCTTGGAATATGCTTGCACTTCCTTGATATGCGGGAATGTATATACCAACTCGCCCTTGCGCACGATGGGCGTGAGCAACGGAACGGCATGGAAGTTCTCTACTTCGTGTTCTTTCCACGTTTCAACGGGGTGGAAGAGGGTCAAGGGTTTGTCTTCTTCCACTTTTTCATCGTGCAAAGTAATTAAATCGGCAATCGCCATGCCGTTGTCTTTGTCGTACAGACGATAGAGGTTTTTGAAAGCGGGGTTGGTGATTTTCGCCGTGTTATCCGACAGCTTAATCTTCGGCGTAACCGTGCCGTCCTTTTCGATGACCGCCGACAATTTATATACCCCACCGAGCGCCGGTAAATCTTCCGAAGTAATCAATCTCGTACCGACCCCCCACGAATCGATTTTTGCGCCCTGCTGTAAAAGGGAATTGATCGAACGTTCGTCCAAATCCCCCGAAACGCAGATCATAGCGTTGGGGAAACCTGCTTCATCCATCATTTTACGCGCTTTTTTGGAAAGGTAAGCAAGGTCGCCGCTGTCCAAACGGATACCCTTGGGTTCATGCCCCTCTGCGCGGAGTTCTTTAAAGACTTTGATAGCGTTCGGCACGCCGCTGCGCAACGTATCGTACGTATCCACCAACAACAAACAGTTATCGGGGTATGCGTTTGCATACGCGCGGAAAGCTTCGTATTCCGTGGGATAGTCCATTACCCAGCTATGCGCCATCGTACCTGCCACGGGCACGTCGAACATTTTTCCGGCAATGACGTTAGACGTCGAGGAACAACCGCCGATAATCGCCGCTCTTGCACCGCTGATCCCTGCATCGGGTCCCTGCGCGCGGCGAAGCCCAAATTCCATGACGACGCCCGTGCCGTTCGTTGCACGGCAAATTTTAGAGGATTTGGTTGCAATCAACGTTTGGTGATTGATAATATTCAGCAACGCCGTTTCCGCGAACTGCGCCTGAATCAAAGGCGCTTTTACCGTTAAAATCGGCTCGCCGGGGAAGACGGGCGTACCCTCTTTCACCGCATATACGTCGCCCGTAAAGCGCATGTTACGGAGATATTCCAAAAAGTCCTCGTCGAAGAGGTTCAACGAGCGCAAATACGCAATATCCTCCTCGTCGAAACGCCAGTTTAACAGATAGTCCATCGCTTGTTCCAAACCGGCTGCAATCGAGTACGTTATCAAGGAATTTTTACGGAAAAACAAATCGAAAACGACTTCTTCTTCGTGCTTTTGGTGACGGTAAAAACCGTAGCCCATCGTCAATTGATACAAGTCCGTTAAAAGGGTAAGATTTCTCATTCTTCTACCTCCGTTTTTGTTTTATCAAGTTCTGTGTTCTGTTCCACTACCTCTTCCTGCGTATTTTTTTGTATATTCTCTGCCGCCTGCTCGGCAAGTTCTGCCGCGCGTTTTTTGTGCAGCCAGTTCAGTAAGAAATACACGCCCACGCCGGCAATTACCATGATAATCGACCAAAATTGCGAGGGTGAAATACCTCCCAAAAGCTGACCTCTGTCGTCTGCGCGAACAAATTCTAATACAAAACGGAAAATACCGTATGCAATGAGGTAAATGCTGAGATTGTGTTTAAAATCCTTTTTCCAAACGAGGAAAAAGCAAATGCCGAACAGCGCAAACAAGAAAAGCGCTTCAAACAGCTGCGTAGGAACGACCTTAGCATAGCCAAACGCCGAGGTATGCATATAAATACCGTACCAAGCGTCCGTTTCCGGGCCGTGGCAGCAGCCGGCAAACAAACAGCCGACGCGCCCGAACGCATGTGCAATCAAGATACAGCAAGGCGCAATCGAAAGAACGTCTATCAGGCGCGTTTTATAGCGTTTTCTGAAAATGGCGTACACCACCAAGAACGTCACGATACCGCCTATCAAACCGCCGATGAACGTGATGCCGCCGTCGAAACGGAACCCGTTTTTGGGATTTTCAATGAAATCGTAGGTCGCCTGAAAAAGCGCCGCCGACCCAAAGCCGAGGATCACCGCTAAAATCGCGTCATAGAACAGAAAATCGAGGAACCGCCCCTCTATTTTTTTCTTTTTCCCGTAAAGGAAAAGGACGCCGAAACAAGCGAGCAACCCCACCGCTATCATCAAGCCGTATAAATAAAATAGACCGAATATTTTATCGGGATACATATTCTCTTTTTCTCCTTTAGCGGCTTTATCGCGTTTTTTTCGCATATAGCCACTTTTATTATTATAGCATAATAATAAAAAACCGTCAAGTGGTTGCCCGACGGTTTTTTCATTTTCACACAATCCTCAATTTACCTGGATTTTCAAGGGTTTGACGCGTTTTAACGCCGGAACGGCAATAAATAACAGCACATAATTAAACAAACTATTCCAAATCTGCCCCTGCGCAATCAAGCGCGAAAAAAGATACGTCCCATACCCTACTTTAGAATACAAAATCCAAAACGCCGTCGTATTGATCGCCACCGTGCAAACGACAAAAATCAATATACAGACAATCGCAAGCTTCACGTACAAAAACCAAGGCTTTTTCGAGGGTATCCCCCCAACAATCAGTCCGGAAAACAGCGCAGCTAACCCCATGGAAAGACCTATCCACGGCATATACGCATACCCGGAAGAATGATACAAAAATCCAACCAAATCCCCCAAAAAGCAGGCGACAAACCCAAATATCGGCCCTATCAATATCCCTGCTAACGCCGAAATAACGATGGTTAAGGAAAATTGCGTTTCCGCAAGCTTGAATTCCAAAAACATATTACAAACGACCACAAAAGCGGTCACCACCGCAATATAGGCAATCTTATGGCTGGCATTTTTGTCCGCCAAAGTAGCGGAAAGCCAAACGCGCTTGCAATCGCATCTCTTCTTTTGCTCTGTTTCCAACATAAAATAAAAACCTCCCGAAAGAGGTCCGCAAATCGCTTGGGCTTTTCCATTTTTTCGCGTTCAACGCGTACATGGGTGCCCCGTTTTTGTAGCGGACGCGCCACGGCACCGCAGAAAGGCATACTCTTTTTCCCTTCTTTCGTTCACCGACAACGTCCCGTTCGGTGACACTTTACGCACCAATGGCTACTCTTACTTTTTTCTTATTATACTCTTTCCACCGCGAAAACGCAAGCATTTTACAAGCCTTTTATTGGTATATAGGAATATTTTTCACCGCAGGAAACAAAATATCCGTATGGGACTTATCTTCATCCGCACAACGATTATTTTCATCACGCTGCTTGTGATTATGCGCCTCATGGGCAAACGCCAAATCGGCGAAATGCAACCGTACGAACTGGTTATCACGCTCATCATTGCAGAGCTCGCCTGCATACCCATGGAAGACAATTCCATTCCTCTATTATACGGCGTTGTCGCCATTTTAACAGTGTACCTTTTGCACCAAATCGTTTGCGTTATCGACCTGAATTTTCTACGCGCAAAAACCGTTTTAAGCGGTTCGGCAAGCGTGGTTTTAAACAAGAACGGCATAGACGATACGCAGCTGAAAAAAAACAACCTCGACGTGTCCGACCTCGTGGAAAGCCTGCGCGGCGAGGGGTATTTTGCCTTAGACGCCATTGAATACGCACTCTACGAATCGGAAGGGACTTTTTCCGCGTTACCCAAAAAGGATTATGAAAATATGCAGTCCTCTCTGCCCGTACTCGTTATCGACGAGGGAAAATTCGACCAAAAAAACTTACGGCAAACACAGCGCGACAAGGCGTATTTTCTGCGCATTTTAAAAGAACGGGGTTGCCGCGATGAAAAACGGGTACTGATTATGACAGTGGACGGCGACGGCAAGGTGTATCTGCAACAAAAAGGCAAAAAATACGAAGTCTTTCACCTCGACTGGAAAGAAAAACTTTGGTAAAGATACCGCCCCAAACACACCGAGCAACTCCGCCATGCTCTCAAATACCGCTGAGCATCGCACCCCCCATACCGCTGACAAGGAGATTTTATGATTCGAACTATCGTTAGTATTTTTATTACTTTTGCGCTCATTTTCGCGCTTTCGGCTTATGAAATGTACTACGTGCATACCACGTTTGACCAATTTACCGAAATTTTGCAATCCCTATACACAAAAACCAACCTACAAACCGCAACCATGGAAGACGGCGACGCCATGCGCGCCTTTTGGGAGAAGAAAAAGAAAGCCCTGCACGTCTGGATTCCGCACACCGCCTTGCAAGAAGTGGATTATCAAATGGACGAGGCAATCGGTTTTTTATACCTGAAAGATTACGAGGACGCTTTGCCGAAAATCGAAGTCCTCATCGGTATCGCCGATACCATTCCCGAAAATTATACTTTCGGCCCGGAAAATATCTTTTAAACAAAAAAGGAGGCTAACCCATGCACGGTAGTCTCCTTTTTATTTTTTCTATTGGAATCATCGCGCTTTTACGCCAAATCGTACGCATAAACAATCCGCACGGTTGCGTCGAAAATGTTGTGCAAGAACTTCTTCACCGCCGACGAAGTCACCTTATCCGCGCGTCCGCTCTCGTTAGAGTTTACCATCGTGACAACGGCGTTGAAATTTTTACAGATAAGCTGCATATCCTCTTCAATCGCCGTGTACGCGTCCTCTGTCCCTACGTGCTGGATAGCATACATTTCTTCCACCACGGGATTCATTTTCTCTAAAATCTCCGCGCGACCCGTCTGAATGATTTCCGCTGACAAATGATTTAAATCGGCCAGCAGCGCAATAAAACGTTGCAGTTGTACGTTTCCTTCCAGTTCCGTCGCCATTATAACGTTACTCCGTTCGCTTTCAAGAGTTCTCTTGCCGATTCCACGCTATCCACGCCCGTCTTATTTTTAATGGGCGCAAATTCCTTTTCTCTAACGACTTCGAAAGGCAAAACGCTACCCATGAGCTTGATTAAATCAACCGCAAGCGCTTCGAATTTTTTCCCGTTTTCCTTTTCGGGCTTTCTCGTTACGCCGTCCTCGCAAAGGCATTCGATTTTCTTTTCTACGATATGCACGGGAATCTTCTTATCCGCAATTTCTTCCAGCTTGGAAAGACGGAACAAATAGTTCATGATAACGCCGTCACAGTACGCCAAATCGCCGTTTTCGTCCTTTTGGTTCGCCATTTCGTCCGTGAGCTCGTAATACTCGATAATGTCAGGGCTGTCGCCGTCCATGCAAAGCACGCCTACCTTTTCGTAGGGGTTGGTCTTGCAGATTGTCTTCGCGCCGCAGTTTACGCCGCTTTCAATCGTCGCGCCGACAAATACGGGGTCGGCAATACGCTGTAACACGTTATCCACTGCATAGATATTCAGCCATTCCACGCCGCGCGCGTGCAAATCCTTATCCAAGCCTGCTTTTTGCAAGGATACAAACCAGCCGCCGTTGCCGTTGGGCGAAAGCGCGGGCATATCCTTCGTTTCGAGAATAATTTTGCCGTCGTAATCTACCGCAGGCGCCATTTCTTGCTTGAAGAACTTGACTTCCGTTTCAGGATACCCGAAATAATCGTGTTCTTTCCAGAACGAAACCGTCTGTTCGTGATTTTTATCACTCGTCATGATATACAAAGGCACGATTGCACCGCATTTTGCAACCGATTCTTTTAAATTGCACATCTGTTGTTCGAAAATATACAAAGGTTTGGTAATACCGATATCGTACGCGCCCTTCGGCCCGTCCACACCAAGACGAGTCCCCATACCGCCGGCAAGCAATACCGCGGCAACCTTGCTTTCTTTGATTGCCTGCACACCGATGGCTTCAAATTCCGCACGGCGTTTTTCAATCTCCGCCTGGCGCAAACCCTTGATGGGGCGAATATCTCTATCCTTGCCCGTGAGGTCTGCAGGGTGTTTCAGGTCCTCTTCAAAACTCCAATTCAAGCTTTCAATAGCATTTAAAAGCTTTTCTTGGCTTTCCTTGGACAGTTCGTCATAATATTTCAAAAGGTGCGCTTGCCCTTTTTCTTCCAATAAAGCTTTGGCTTGTTCGTACGTCATAATAGCAATCTCCTTCACTAATTTTTCTTTGTTATTATTGTAGCAAATGTCACGTGGAAAATCAATACTTTTTTGAAAATTTTTCAGGTCAAATTCTTTCCTTGTTTTGTGGTTTTCTTTCGCCAAAAAGTATATGAAATTTTTCCACTTTTTAATTACCGCGCCTTCTGCACTTCGCGCTTAAACGTACGCAAAGACGCAATTTTTCTTTATTATAAAACTCAGCATGGGATTTTAGCCACGCCGAGTTTTTACATGAATAATTACTATTTTTCTTACAAACCTTCCAAACAACCGCTGAAAATCAGCCAAGACACACTCTTTGTGGATACGTAAACCTTTCCGTTCGCGTCGTTGACGTAAACGTGCTTGTCGTATATGTACACTTTCACTTGTCCCTCTTCAAAATTCAAAAACAGACACAAGGAATAGTCCTCTTCCCCAAAGGATTGTTTATCCGCAACGCGGTATTCCACGTCGATATACGATAAATATTTCGCGTCAAATTCGAAAACCGCAGACTCTTGTTTGGAATAATTGCACTGCGCCGACACGACTTCCCCCGTTTGATAACCGGTAATTTCTTGGAAAGTGTACGTCTTGCCGCCGCAACCTATCCCCAAAAACAACAACGCCGCCGCCAAAATGTTACATAAAATTGCCGCAATTCTTTTCATACTCTTTCTCCTTTTTCATTATTATATCATACCCTTTTACAAAATGCAATATTTTCGACAAATTTCCCCATTTTTCGTCTGTCTGCTTTACTTCGCATGCAAAATATGCTATACTGCAACCATGAGTTTACGTTCTTTTTGGGAAAACTACAAACGCTGCCGCAGACAGAAAAAGAGCGGTTTAGGCTTCCCCGTTTACACAAAATTACACGGCGTCAAAAACGCCGATTTCCAAGGCGCTTTGGCGCAAAGCCGCGCACAGGATAAATTACAGCTTGTCCACGTCCCGCTGCCTGAATATCCGCACAATACCTACGCGTACAGCATCACTCTCAACCGCGTTTTGGGGTATTTGGACAAGGACCTTTCCGAAAAGCTTGTGTTCGTTTTCGGCGCAGGGTTTTGCTTGGACGGAGAACTGGACGAAATCGTCGGCGGGCCGCCCATGCAGTACTGGGGTGCTCGGTTGCTCGTCTTTGACGATAACGTCTTTATGGAAAACTGCGAATTGTCCCATTTATACGAATAAATGATAAAACGCTCCGCGCTTGGAGCGTTTTTTAATGCAAAATTCTCTCTATCTTCGTTTTGTCACCAACCCAAACGCCTTATGCAACGGTAAAAACAAAACGCCGACGGTGACGGCGGTGCAAACCACCTGCGGCAACATCACGGACAGCGAAGCAACGAAATATGCGCGCGCCGCCTTTTCCGCGTACCGATACCAAAGCGGCGTGATGACGTCGTCGAGCAGAGTAAAACTCACCGTGAATAAACACGCCAAACCCACTAGCCACCAAAGATTTTTCAGCGGTTTGTCTACTTTATGCCCCAGCCACCCAAAACAAGCAGTCAGCGCATTGTAATAAATAAGATACAGCAACAACACGTTCGGGAAAAAGCCAAACAATAACTGCCTTAACAAAGAAAACGCCGTCGCAGCAAGCATTCCGCGCCGCACTCCGCAAGAAAATGCATACACGATAAATAGTACGGTGACAAGTTCCACACCAGGCAGGAAAGAAAACACAAATTGCGCGGCAAGCAACAGCGCGACGAAAACAGCAAGCTGAGAAAGCTCTCTTGCCGTCCATTTCCATCGATTTTCCCGCGCTGGTTTTTTATCCGTTTGGCTTTGCGCAAAACCAAGATTTTCCGCGCCGTTTTTATCGTTCATCGCGTACCTGCCCCTATCTAATTAAAATATTGTGTATTCCCAGGCGTATATTTCGCCCACTTCTACCGTCAACGTTTCCGCGCCGAGAATCGCACTGCCAAGCGTTTGGCTTTCATAGGTGATACTCCCCCAAGCGTCGTTTGACATTTCCGTATCCGAGGTGTACAACATCCAACAACCTGAAAAATCCGCGGCGTTGGCTTTGCCGTTGATTTCCGTCACCATACCGCCCGTCAACGCAAAGGACAGAGCACCCGTTTTCTTCAAAGCTTGCATGCAATCAAGGACGGTAACGCTCCCTTCCGTCTTTGAAACGGAAATCACCACGCGCGTTTCCGAAGAGGAAATAATTTCGCACTCAACATACTCTGCATTATGGTTTCCGCCGCACGAAAACAAGCAAAAAACAGCCGCTAACGCCAACAAAATAGAAATAAACTTGCGTTTTAACATAACGCCCTCCTCATAAAAAATCCCCGATACGCCAAACCTCGGCGCACGGGAAAATCTACGCGCAAAACACCGCCCCTATACCTTTTTTCAAAGATACCCCAAGCGGTTTTTACAACGTCGTTTCCGCCCGTCCGCAGAAAATCCGTTCTCTAAAATACTCGGCAGGTCTCCCGGCTTACAACGCCGTTTTCACCGTCTTTTTATACGGCTTGCGCAATCTTCCTTCCCGATTGTATCAGTGAAAGATTGCCGACGTTCTTACGGTTGCGGGGGCAGCGGAGCAACACGGCAAAGCTTGCCGATTTCTCTCTTCCCTATTAAACTCTTTCCACGAAAAGAGTACCGCGTATTCGTATTCGGTTATGCAAGTATTATACGCCCAAATCTCTCAAAAGTCAATACGATCACAAAAGAAAAAACGGCAAACGCGCCGTTTTTTTCAATATCCTACTATTACATTTTATTTCAGCGAGGAAATCAAGTCCTCTCTGGTTTTGGTGGAGAGCCAACCGCAGGACACAGACCCCGGCCCCACGTGCGAACCGATGACCGGACCCATGATGGTGATCGCAGGTTTTACGCCGATTTTCGTTTCAATTATCGCCGCTAACTCCTCTGCCCCTTTTTGGTTGTTCGTATGCACGACCACGATAATTTTCTTGCCGTCCACGTCCATGGGAGGCGCAATGTTCATATGGTCGATCACGCGCGAAAAAGCTTTCTTCATTCCTTTGCATTTTTCCAAAGTTTTTAATTTCCCCTCTTCGTCAAACGCGAGCAAAGGTTTGATGTTCAGCATCGTACCAAACGCCGCCGAAGTCGCGGAAACGCGTCCGCCTTTCTTTAAATAAAAGAGGTCGTTGGGGATAATGCAATGCTGGATATTTTGACGAAGCCCCATGATATAATCGTAAGCTTCTTGCGCCGTCATACCCTTATCTCGGCAATCCGCCGCCAAAGCCACCTGCAAACCCTGCCCAATCGTCGCCGTCAGCGGATCGACTGCGTAAACGTTGAAATCGGGGAACACCTTTTTCACGTCCGCCGCCGCCTGCACGGTGATGGTGATGGTATTTGCAAGCCCCGAAGAAATCATGAAATGCAAAACGTCTTTCACACCCGCCTTTGCCATCTTGGTGAAATGCTCTACGTGCGCTTCATAATTCAATTTCGCCGTGCGAGGAAAATACCCGGCCGAGACCTTTTCATAAAAGGCTACGTATTCCTCTTCCTTTTCAAAATTATCGTAATATTCTTCTATCGCTCCGTCCTTTTCCAAAGTAAAAGTCAACGGTACAAACCAAATTCCTCTCTCTTCGACATAGTCTTTTTTCAAATCGCAAGTCGAATCACTCGATACAGCAAACAACGCCATATATACCCTCCCAAAGTTTCCATTTTCAAAAAATATTATACCACTCCGCTTTCTTTCCGTCAAGCAAAACGAGGAAAATATAAAAATTCTGTCACAATTTTTTATGACAATTATATATATTCGCGCTTCGAGAAAAAAACCTTGCATATCGTAAATTTTTCTTACCTCAAAAGCTTGAAAAAAGCCTCGAAATCGGCTATAATAATGAATGTAAATACTTTGAGGAGAACAAACCATGAACGTACAGAAAACTACTATCAACGCCATCCGTATTTTGTCCGCGGAAGCAATCGATAAAGCAAAATCCGGCCACCCCGGCTTGCCGATGGGTTGCGCGCCGATCGCTTATACTCTGTTCCAAAATTTCTTACGCTTCAATCCCAACGATTTAACTTGGGAGAATCGTGACCGCTTCATTCTTTCGGCTGGGCATGGGTCGATGCTGTATTATTCTTTGCTCTACCTCTACGGGTTCGGGCTCACGAAAGAAGATTTGATGAATTTCCGTCAATTCAACTCCAAAACCCCCGGACACCCAGAATACGGTCACACCGCAGGCATCGAAACGACGACCGGACCTTTGGGGCAAGGCATCGCGAACGCCGTCGGTATGGCGCTCGCCGAAGCGCATCTTGCCGCTCGGTATAACACCCCCCAGCACAAAATTGTCGACCATTACACCTACGCGCTCTGCGGCGACGGGTGTTTGGAAGAAGGGATTTCGTACGAGGCTTGCTCTTTTGCCGGCACACATAAGCTTGGCAAGCTCATTCTCTTCTATGACGATAACGAAATCACCATCGAAGGCAACACCGACGTCACGTTCAAGGAAAACGTAGGCGCGCGTTTTGCAGCGCAGAACTGGCAAGTCCTGGACGTAGACCTCGTGGCAAGCCCCGATGACGTGGACGCTTTGTCCAAGGCAATCGAACAGGCAAAAGCATGCAAAGACCAGCCTTCCGTCATCATTTGCCACACGCATATCGGTTACGGTTCCCCCTTGGAAAATACCGCAAAATGCCACGGTTCGCCCCTCGGTGCGGAAAACTTACAAAAAACCAAGGAAAATCTCGGTTGGGATTACCCGCCTTTCGAATGTCCGCAGGAAGTTTTCGACCACTGCGCGGCGGCAGGAAAGACAGGCGCGGACAGCCAAGCGGCTTGGGAAGCTTTGTTCAAAGATTATGAGAATACCTATCCCGTACTCGCTATGGAATACAAAGCAGCGATGGCAGGCGAACACCCTGATTTCGATTTCATAGACTCGCTGTACGATTTTGACAAACCCATGGCTACCCGTCAAACGTCCGCTGTCGTTTTGAACCGCATTGCGAATAGATATAAACTTCTCATCGGCGGTTCGGCTGACCTTGCGCCCTCTAACCTTTCCGATTTGAAAGACACGGAAGACGTCACGTTCGGTACGTTCTCCCCCGATAATTTTGCAGGTAGAAATATCCATTTCGGTATTCGTGAACACGCCATGGCGGCTATCGCGAACGGCATGCAGCTACACGGCGGTTTGCACGCATATTGCGCGACCTTCTTCGTCTTTGCCGATTATTGCAAACCGGCAATGCGTCTGTCCGCTTTGATGCATTTGCCCGTAACGTATATCATGACGCACGACTCCATCGGCGTTGGCGAGGACGGGCCTACCCATCAGCCTATCGAACAGCTTATCATGCTCCGTTCCATTCCCGGCTTGAAAGTCTTCCGTCCGGCAGACGGCAAGGAAACCGCGGCAGCTTGGGTCTCCGCCTTAACCGGCAACGAACCCACAGTACTTGCTCTCACCAGACAAGCGCTTCCTCAATATGAAAACAGCGGTAAAATCGCCTTGAAAGGCGGTTACGTCTTAGAGGATTGTGACGGTACGCCCGACGTATTGCTTATCGCCAGCGGTTCGGAAGTGGAACTTTGCGTCAAGGCAAAAGCCGTTTTGGCGGAACAAGGCGTCAAAGCGCGCGTCGTTTCCATGCCCTGCATCGAAGAATTTGAAAAACAGAGCGCAGAATACAAAAACTCGGTAATTCCTTCCTCTATCAAAGCGCGCGTGTGCGTAGAGGCAGGCAGCCCTTACGGTTGGTATAAATACGCAGGCGATAATGGCGAAATCGTTTGTATGACTTCGTTTGGTGCATCCGCGCCTGCCGGCTTGCTTTTTAAACACTTCGGGTTCACGGTAGAAAACGTTGTGGACAAAGCAATGCAATCGCTTAATAAATGTAAATAAGCGTCAATAAAACAGACAAAAACCTCGGTCAAGCCGAGGTTTTTTTCAACCAGTTTTCACAATTTTACTATACAATTTCCTTAAAGGCAAGGTATACTATAAGCAACATAACACCCACACGTTTCCTTCTCCAAGGTCGAACTATTTTACCTTGGCAGTAGAAACACCTCCATAATAAGGATGAAAGCGCATACCCTTTCCCACAGGTATGCGCTTTCTCTTTTTTTATCCTCTTCAAGCAAACAACGCTTGGATTGCCGCAGTCAATTCCGTTTCATACCCGTAACTTCTTTCCACAAAACGAGTCCCATCCGCCGCTAAAATTCCTCTGCCGTGGATACAGTGGTTGGTCAACGGCCAATGAATGGTCGCCGTCGTCAGCTTTAACGCGTCCTGCTTAAACAAATCCATAACGTACGTTGTCTGCATGATTCCCTTGCCGTACGTCCGCGCCTCTCCATTTTCTTCAATCAAGCAGATATCCGCATAGGAAACCGTGCCGTAATCGAGCATCGCACCCATTAAACATTCCGACGCAGACGCGGAATTGTTATCCGCCAAAATACAGATTCGGCTTGTTTCTTCGAAATATTTTTTATACAGATTGCCCGCCGCGCGGAAAATTTCCCGTCTTTCGCCATAATCAGCGATTGCTACTACCGGTCTTTTTGCCGTCGTATTCTTACAAAGATAGCTGGCAATCTCTTGCATCGTTCCTAAATATCCGCCGCCGTTGCCGCGCAAATCCAAAACAAGGTTCTTCTTTCCTTGCCGTTTAAACAAGTCCATCAACACCCCAAACTGTTTAGAAGCGTTACCCGTGAAACGAATCAACCGAATATACGCCGTATCATCATCCAAGCAAGCGAGCGGTTCACCGCGTTCGGTCAGCGTCGCCGCCGATTCACCCGTGAATGTATAAGCTTGGCTATTCGTGCGGTAAAAGGTGTAACTTTCCACGTACACTTGTTTGGAAATAGGCACGATACGCTTCCCCGATTGCCCTTCCACCTGCAAGTAAAAGGTCTCCGCTTCCGCGCAGGTATTCAAAAACGCGGAAAATTCATCAAAAACAACGCTTTGCGTCAATTCCGTCTGCGTTTTGCCAAACCCGAGCACTCTTTCCCCCTCCAAAAGCCCTGCCTCTTCCGCCGGCGAGTTTCCGCAAACGCGCGAGATAAAAAGCTGAGGTGCGCCGTCATCGGTTTTCGTCAAAAACACGATACCCAAGCCGCTGCGATTTCCTGCGAGCTCCGCATTAGAATCCGCATAGCCATCCGCTGTCATATATTCCGAGTAATCATCCAAAATCCCCGTATTAATGGCGTCAAACAAAGTATTATAAAAGACTTCGTCGGAGATATCCTCGTAATACTCTCTATCGATTTTTGCCTTGACGTTAATCAGCGTGCGCATTTCCGCGTCCAACGAAAACCAACGTACGCCAAACCCGGCAAAAAAGGATACCAGCGCAATCAAAACACCGCCTAATATATACCAAATTCGTTTTTTCTTATTAGGTTGTGACGTGCCGTTTTGTAAATTTTTATCGTCCATACTCCCTCCCAACTCTTTACTATTTATTCCCGTCTTTCCAAAAAATATATCCGCCCGAACACTTTTCACGCGTCCCGACGGATATTTTTTTATTTTTTCAATAATTTATACAAAACCGTCAGCACTCGGAAGGACACGGCGTCGGAAAACAAACGGATATTCAGCCCCGTCGCCTTTTCAATTTTATCCAACCGATACAGCAAAGTGTTTCGGTGCATATATAAAATTCTCGACGTTTCACTGACGTTTAAACTGCTCTGCAAAAAAGTCTCCGCCGTCGTCAGCATCTCCTCGTCTTCAAATACTTCTCTAAACTGCTCGTCCGTGATTTCGGAAAAATATTCCGCGCACTTGCTCGGCGGTACGTCTTCCAACATGCGGATAAGAATAAACTCGCGATAGGTGTGCACGTTGCCGGCAATTTCAAACACGTCCGCATACCGCAAAGCGTTTTCCGCTCCTGCATACGACGTCGAAACGTCTTTCAGCTCTTTCACGATTTGCCCAACGCCTGCCACGGCGTCTACGCCAAGCTCTTCTTTCAAAGACTGCACCAAAAACTCCGCATAATCGACGGAAGAACGGTACCCGTCCCCCTCCTCGTTGACAAAGCGCACCAACACACAGATATCCTCAGCGATTTGCACCGCGGTATCCAAACTGTTTCCGCCGTACTGGTCCAACAACGAAAGCACTTCTTGCATGTGTTTGGGCACGCGCAAAACAATGGCGAAACACGCCGAACCCTTTACCGAATATTTGGTCGTGTATTTATACACCGCCATGGACGAACATTCACCCAAAAGAATACGTTTTAACTGTTCGGTTTTGGAAAGTTCCGCTTCCTTTTCCACAAAACTTTCGATATAGGACGGCAATAGCAGAGCATAGTTTTGCTCCGTTTCGCTCACACCGCGGATACAACCGATGTATCCTATATTTTTATACAAAAAACGGAAATACGTGTACTCCCCGTCATCCGTCACACCCTCGAATTGCTTTTCGCAAACGGGTTGATTGTCGGGATGGGTATTTTCCGCATAAAAAGAAAATTCCAAATGGAGTTTTTCTGAAATTCCCTGCGCGATTTTGTTCAACTCGGACATTGTTCCTCCCTATTTCGCAGCCACATAAAGGCGACGCCGTCTCTTTTCTTACCGTATGCGTTTATTATACCGCAAAAGGAAAAATTTTTCAAGAGCTTTTTCCAAATATTTCTCTTTTCTCACACATTTTTCGGAAAAAGTATTTTTTTTGCGAGAAGACACTTTTTTTCGACAATATTTTTTTAACGCAAGTATTGACATCAAACGGAAAAAATGCTATAATTATACAACCTTATACGGATTGTTTTCTCGGCGTGAAAGCGTTATGAACAGTCCGATAAAAAAAGGATTTTAGGAGGTTTACGATGGCGAAAACAAATCAAAATCCCCCTTTAACGCAAAACGAAAATCGCGGTAAAACGGTACTGTTCCGTATCTTGGCTTTTTTCCTCGCCGCCGCGTGCGTCGCTGCGTTTTTCTTGCCCTATAATTATTTCTTCAATGATTTGGAGATTCAAAAACAGTCTTTATATCAAATTTTGATGGCTTTGATACAATCGGAGCACCGTTTATTCGGCGTCATTCCCACTTTGACCAACTTTTCCCTTTTAGGGATTTCCGCCAGCGTAGCTTTGTACGGCTTTACCTTGGCGCTTTTGCTCGCCTTTTTGATTAGCTTTATCGCGCTTGTCGCACGCAAACATACGGAAGGTTTATTAAAGATAGCGACGTTCCTCTTCACGTGGGGTTCGGCACTGTATTCCATCTCCATTTTGGTGGTTTCGTCCTACATCGTCACGTACAGCATCGGGTTCGATTTGTTCAGCCTTGTGCTTGCTATCTTCGGAGCGGTTTTGTACTTCGTTTTGATGCTCATCACCCTCAGAAAAGCCGCTTGGCTGCAAGGTTTGCTTTTCTCGCTCTCCGTGTTAGCGGCAGGGCTTGTATTCCTCTCCGTTACCCATAAAGGGGATTTGGTTTCGGACATGGTTGCCAATAAAAAATTCGAATGGATGCTGCTTGGCGCAATCGCCGTACTCTTCTTCTGCTTGCTCCTCTCCTCCTCTATCCTTTGGTTGGAAAACGCAGGCGCGGCTTATACGCAACTTTGCAGCGTCATCTTGCTGCTCGCCTCTATCTTCGTCGTAGCCTATCTCAACTACGCGTCGGGCATGGGCAATAACACGCAACTCCTCTTTGCAATTTTCGCCGGCGTCGTTTGCTTGGTCGAACTTGGGTTCTGCGTTTTGAATATCTATTTTGCGAATAAAAAACAATACCGCAAAGACGTGCGTGAATTTTTGGAAATGCTTTCGCAAAACGAAACCGAGCAATCCACGGAAACGGAAAAACAGACGGAAACGCAGCCTTGCGAATGTATCGCCGACACAACCGAAGTCCCCGAAGAAGAGGACGAAACGGAACTTGCGGAAATCGAAGCATGCTTTGCAGACAAAGGTCCCGATTCGTTCATCGACACTTTGACCGACGCGGAAAGAAAGGAATTTGCTAAGCTGTATATCTTGAAAAAAGGAGTGGAAGAATCGGATATTCCCACGTACGAAGTGGGCGGTGACAACAAAGTATTCTTCCGCAAAGTGTTTATCTTTATCGGGGAACACCGCGACAACATATCCGAAGCCTTGATGGATAAAATTTACGATTTCACGAACAACTAAATAACGCATAGCCAAAAGCCCGAGGATATTCCCCGGGCTTTTCTTTTGCCATCAGCAATAAAAAAGAGAACGACGCCGTTCTCTTTTTATTTCGTAATTTTAATCCGCACGAAAATATCTCCCTCTTCCGTGCAAGTCCGCTCTTCGCAGACGCTGTCCACCAAAAACAGCCCTCTGCCGTGTTCCGAGTACACGTCCGCGCACTCTCCTTTCGCCGATGGACAGAATTTCTTTTCCGCTAAAATTTTAATTTCCACGTACCCGTTTGCAATACAGCCAAGCAGTTTCGCACTCCCTCCGGAATGCTTTAACACGTTGCCAAGCAGCTCGTACGCGGCCAATTTACTGTCAAACACACGCTCTTGGGGGACTTCCGACGCAGAGAGAAAAGCGCAGAGTTCCTCTACCGCATGACGCAACGTTTGATAGCTGTCCACTTCAAAGATCATACACTTTCCCTCCTTGTTTTTTTAAAAAGAATCCTTTAAACTCTCCTTCAACCGTTCTAAAATCTTACGTTCCAACCGTGAAACGTACATTTGCGAACGTCCTAACCGTTGTGCCGTTTCGCTTTGTGAAAGCTCGTCCACGTAGCGGTATTTCACCAACGCTTTTTCAGGCGCGGAAAATTCCCGCATGGCAACCCGAAGCGCTTCCCGTATCTCGAAATCTTCGTACTCATCCTCGCCGTCTGCCAACAACCCGTACAAAGAGCGGTCGGTTTCGCCGTCGCTGCCGGTCGTCATACTATCCAAGGACACCGTTCCGCCGACTTCCAAAGCGCGAATCACGTCTTCTTCTCGTAGGCTCAATCCCTCCGCAATCCTTCTTACGTTGGGTTTTTCGCCCTCTTTCGCCTCGTATTCCGCCGAGTATTTTTTCACCGCCGCGCTAATCTCCCCAATCTTTCGGGGCAATTTCACGATACGGGATTTATCACGGAAATAATTTTTAATTTCCCCCGTAATTGTGGGCGTGATAAAGGTGGTGAACTGCATTCCCATATCAGGGTCAAAACGGTCGATGCCACGCAAAAGCGCGTACGACGCCACTTGTTTCAAATCGTCGTACTCCACTCCGCGCCCCACGAACTTTTTCGCGAGAATATCGGCTATGTAAAGATATTTTTCGGCGATTTGATTACGAATCTTAATATCGCCGCTCTCTTTATACCGCTTAAACAGCTCGTTTACACTTTCCTGCGTCATGTTCTCAGCCTTCAAACTCCACACCAACGACCTTGTCGCCGTCTTTTTTCAATTCCACTTTCCCGATCAATGCGGAAAGCAGAGCATACGAAATTTCGTCCTCGAAAGAGTCCGTTTTTTCGCCGTTTTCATCTTTACCGAGCACCTGACAGCCCAACGCATCGCCGATAGAAAAATCAATCGTCGCCGTCGTAAACCCGTTGCGCTTTAAAATCAGCAAGCTTTCGGTGACGCATACTTTAAAATCCTCCGCCGTATCCACGTCAAACCCGGCAAGCGCGCAAAGCCCGCCCGTCGTAAGACGAACCGTCGTAAGGTATTCACCCGTCAAGGGCAACGTAACTGAAAATTTTTCCATATTACAGTATCTCCATAATGGAATCCAACGAACAAATCAAAAACAGTTTCTTGATTTTGGGTTGTAACCGAGCCAAGGTCATTTTATACCCGTCGGTTTTGACTGCCTTTAAAATTTTAACGAACGTACCCAACGTCGTACTGTCGATGAAGTTGAGCTGTTCGCAATCGAAATACAAATCCGCAGGCGTTTCCTTATACGCCGCCGTTACCGTCGTATAAAATTCCTCTGCGTTCCCCAAATCGATTTCGCCCGACAAAAGCACGTGCAACGCGCCGTTTTCCAAGCCTTTTACCAATACTTCCTGCATACTGTTCTCCTTTCGCGCCTTACGCGCCTCTACTTACTATATACCGCAAATTTTCTCTTTTTAAACAAAGAGCGGATAAACGTTTAACACCAGTCCCACCATCACGGAGATTGTGTAACTGAAAACAATCAACACCAAATTGCGTTTCCACCGCCGCACGTTACGAAGCAGCACGACAAATCCCATGCCTGCGTTCGCACAAAGCCCTGCCACGCACGAGCCGAACGTGATTGCGCCGCTCAAAAACGATTCCGTAATTACGACGCTAGACGCACAGTTGGGAATCAGCCCAATTAGGCAAGTCACAAGCGGCTGCAAGAAACGGTTTTGATTCATAAACGAAGCGAAAACGTCCTCGCCGACCGAGTGGATAATTGCCGTCAAAACGAAGTTGACAAGAAAGATAAACGCGCCCACCTTCAACACGTGCAAGAAAGGATACCAAAGATATTTTTTCCACGCGCTTTCGCCGCTGTGGTCGCGCCCGCACGAGCAACCCGCTTGCACCTCTCTGTCCTCTTGGTAACGCTGTATAAAAATTTCGTGCGTTGTCGTCGGCACGCCGTTCTCCGTTTCCGGCATTTCAACGCATACCTGCCCCCTGCCAACGGCTTTTAAAAACAAATCCACACCGTACCCGACAATCGTGGCTATCAATACCTTGACAAGCAACATAGGCAACAGCCACGCCGCGCCCGAGCCCGAGGAAAGCATGATAATAAACGCTTCGTCGCTGGTCGAGATAAAAATCGCCAACAAAGTCCCCAGCGTTACGTATTTTTGTTCGTACAGTCTCGCCGCCATCACGGAGAATCCGCACTGCGGAATCAACCCCGTTGCCGAACCCACAACCGGCCCAAGCTTTCCGCCGAAACGGTTGATTTTTTTCAAGTCCGCCTTGCTTTCTAACAGTTCTATCAAGGCATAAATCAGGAAAATAAACGGCAATAACGGCGCGGTGTCTTTCATCGCGTGTAAGAAAAACTCCCAAACGTGTTCCCACCACATAGTTTACTCCTTTCTCGCCGCTTGTTCCGCCGCGCGACGGCTTTGGACGGTTTCCAACGTCGCCGCCAAGGGAATGGATGCCTTTGCCGTCAGCGTCATGTCCGCAAAATTGCCCAATTTGTATTGCACCAAGCCCTCGGACGCAATCATCGCCGCATTATCCGTGCAATACCGTCTTTCGGGCAGCACCAACCGCAGCCCTGCCTTTTTGCAGGCTTTTTCCAAGCCCTCGCGGAGATACCCGTTCGCCGCGACGCCGCCGCCTGCCGTGACGACGGAAACACCCTTTTCTATCGCGGCTTCCACCGTCTTTTCTATCAAAATGTCCACTGCCGCGCTCTGGAAAGACGCCGCAACGTCCGCTTTGGAATAGCTTTCACCCTTTTGTTCTTTGGTGTGGCAATAATTGATAACCGCCGTCTTTAAACCGCTGTACGAAAAATTATACCCACCCAAACCCTTTAACATCTTCGGCATAGGTACGTTCGCCTGCCCCCCTTTTGCGCACCGCTCGATATGCGGACCGCCGGGATAGGACAAGCCTAAAACTCTCGCCACTTTATCAAAAGCTTCCCCTGCCGCGTCGTCCAACGTCGCGCCAAGAATTTCGAACTCCCCTTCCGACTTTGCATACAAAATCGCCGTATGTCCGCCGCTCGCCAAAAGCGTCACGAACGGCGCTTGTAAATCGGGAGAATCCAAATACGCCGCCGCCAAGTGTCCGCGAATATGATTGACCGCGATAAGCGGCTTGTTCAAGGAATACGCCAACGCTTTCGCAAAGGATACCCCCACGAGCAAAGCCCCTAACAGCCCTGCCCCGTACGTGACGGCAACCGCGTCGATATCCGCATACGTAATGCCTGCGTTTTGCACGGCTCTTTCGACGACTTTGGCAATCTCGTCCGTGTGCGCACGGGACGCAATTTCAGGAACAACGCCGCCAAACTGCGCCTGCACGGTAGCCGATGACGCGATTTCGTCCGACAAAATTTTCCGACCGCGAATCACTGCCGCCGCCGTTTCATCGCACGAGGATTCGATGCCCAAAATAATCGGTTCGCTCTTTTGCGTGTTTATATTGTCAAATGGATGATAATTTTGCATATTTATTAAGGAGAAAAGGAGCAGTTTTGTTCTGCCCCCTTTTATTTTTTAAGATTTTTTCAAATAGTCGATAATGAAACCGTGCAAATCGCCGTCCATGACAGCCTGTACGTCCCCTTTTTCATACCCCGTGCGGTGGTCTTTTACCAACGTGTACGGACAGAATACGTAGGAACGAATCTGCGCGCCCCATTCAATTTTCTTCACGTCGCCTTTCATTGCCGCCGCTTCCGCTTGTCTTTGTTCAATCTTCTTTTCCAAGAGTTTCGAACGCAGCATTTGGAAACACATCGCTTTGTTTTGCAACTGCGAACGCTCGTTTTGGCACTGTACGACAATCCCCGTCGGGAAGTGCGTAATACGTACCGCCGAAGCAACCTTGTTTACGTTTTGACCGCCTGCGCCGCCCGAATGATAAATATCGATACGGATATCGTCGTCATCGATTTCCACTTCGTTATCGTCCTCAACCTCGGGCATAACTTCCAAGGACGAGAAGGAGGTTTGACGGCGTTTGTTTGCGTCGAACGGCGAAATACGCACCAAACGGTGTACGCCCATCTCCGCTTTCAAATACCCGTACGCATTTTCCCCTTCCACACGGAAATCGACGCTCTTTAACCCAGCGCCGTCCCCTGCTTCGCGGTCGAGCTCATATACTTTGAAACCCATTTTTTCGCAATAACGGCAGTACATACGATACAGCATTTGACACCAGTCGCACGCTTCCGTACCGCCTGCGCCCGCGTGCAGAGCCAGCATAGCGTTATGGTTATCGTATTGCCCTTTCAAAATCGCGCGGATACGCATATCTTCAATGTCCTTATCCGCCGCCGAAAGCATTTCGTCCAGCTCGGGAATTAAACTCTCGTCGCCCGTTTCCTCGATAAGGTCCACAACGTCCTGCGCGTCCGAAAGCGCCGTCGCGCCCTTTTCATACGCACTGATTTTGTTGCGAATCCCCGAAATCTCTTTCCCGATTTTGGTGGATTTTTCCAAATCCTGCCAAACGTCAGGATTTTCTTGTTCCTTTTCCAGCTCGGCAAGACGGGGGCGAAGATGCTCGATATCAAGCGCGTATTCCGCCTCTTTTAACACCTCGCCCATGGCTTGAATTTTCAATCTGTAATCGTCTGCTTTGAACATACCGAATTTTCCTTATTTTCTTTCTGTACCCTACCGCACTTACTTATTTGTTTTCGTTGTCAGAGGGCGTCGCGCCTTCCTTCATCGCCTTTTCCGCAGCCGCCGCTCTTTCCTTGAACGAGGACATGCTGCTCAATGGCGAGGGCATTTGACGGCGGAAGGGTCTTGCCGGTTGCGCGGGTGCGTTTTGCGTGTTCACCGGTTGCACGGGTTGCACAGGTTGCACGGGCGCAGGACGGGTTTCCACTTTCACCTTCAAAAGCACGCTGATAATCGAGCGCTGAATACGTTCGATCATTTCATCGAACATATCGAAACCTTCTTTCTTGTACGAAATGATGGGGTCTACCTGACCGTAAGCACGAAGGCTGATACCTTTGCGGAGCTGGTCCATCGCGTCGATGTGGTCGATCCAGTTTCTGTCTACCGTCATCAACATAACTCTGCGTTCCACAGCGGAGAAATCTACGCCCTGTTCTTTGAGTTCTTCAATCTTCTTTTCGTACTCTTTGGCTACTTTGTTAGAAATCTTCTTTAAAGCGAGCTCGTAATCCCACTTCATCAAACGTTCGCGCGTGACGTAGTTCGTGCCCTCGGGCAACACCTTTGCTTCCAACGCCGCGTTGAGTTCCGCTTCGTTCCAAAGTTCGGGCATATCTTCTACGTTCACTGCCGAGGAGAGCGTTTCCGCTACGTAGTCGGGGATATATTTCAAAACTTGTTCATGCACGTCCGCGCCGCGAAGAACGTTCATACGTTCCTCATACATAACCATACGTTGTTTGTTCATGACGTCGTCGTACTGCAAGACGTTTTTACGGATACCGAAGTTTCTGCCTTCGATGTTCTTTTGCGCGTTTTCGATGCCGTGCGACAGGAGCTTGGATTGCAAGCAGGTATCCTCGTCGATACCGAAGGTGTTGTACATCGCCTTCATTCTTTCGCCGCCGAAACGGAGTACCAGTTCGTCTTCCAAGGAAAGATAGAACACGGACATACCGATGTCGCCTTGACGGCCGGCACGACCGCGGAGCTGGTTGTCGATACGACGGGATTCATGACGTTCCGTACCGATGATGCAAAGCCCGCCTGCCGCGATAACCTGTTCTTTTTCCGCATCCGTTTGCGCTTTGTAATATTCGTAAACTTTCTTATATCTTTCGCGGAGCGCCATAATCTCTTCGCTGACGTCCGTCAAGTACATACTGATGGCAAGCTCGATATCCTCGGGTTTTGCGCCCTCTTCACGAAGACGTTTTTTCGCCAAGTATTCGGGGTTACCGCCGAGCAAGATGTCCGTACCACGGCCCGCCATGTTGGTGGAGATGGTAACGGCGTTCAATCTACCTGCCTGCGCAACGATTTCCGCTTCGCGTTCGTGGTTTTTCGCGTTCAAAATGTTATGCTTTACGCCGTTTCTCTTCAACAAACGGGAAATCTCTTCCGATTTATCGACGGACGAAGTACCGACCAGGATAGGCTGACCGCTTTCGTGGCGCTGCATAATTTCGTCTACGATTGCGCGTTTTTTGCCGTCGTTGGTCTTGTAAACCTTGTCGGGCAAGTCCACACGCTTGATGGGACGGTTGGTGGGAATTTCCACAACGTCAAGGGAATAAATCGTTCTAAATTCCGCTTCTTCCGTCTTTGCCGTACCCGTCATACCCGAAAGTTTGGAATACAAACGGAAATAATTTTGGAATGTAATCGTCGCATAGGTCTTGTTTTCGCTGCGAACCTCTACCCCTTCCTTCGCTTCGATTGCCTGGTGCAACCCGTCGGAGTATCTTCTACCATTCATAAGACGGCCGGTAAATTCGTCAACGATGATAACTTCGCCCTCGCTAACGATATAATCTTCGTCCAGCTTAAAGAGCTTGTGCGCCTTCAAAGCCTGCTGAATGTGGTGGTTTAAATCCGCGTGTTCGATTTCCGCGATATTGTCGATACGGAAAAATCTTTCCGCCTTTCTTGCGCCGCTGTCGGTGAGTTCTACCGTCTTGTCCTTGCGGTTGATAATATAGTCCCAAGAACGAGCCGCCGCCAAGGATTTCTTACCCTCGGGCGCAGCTTCCAAAGCCGCCGCTCTCTTTTCCGCAAGCTCTGCTTCGTAGTTTGCCTGTTCTTCCAAGGTCATCTTGGTGTAATCGACAAATTCTTCTTCATCGTCCTCGTCGTCGATGACTTTCTTCTTTTTCTTATTCGCGCGCTTGTTCGCCATAGCCGCTTCTTCCGCTTCTTTCAACTCGTCGTCAAAGCCGCCCGTGAACGTGCGCACCAAACGGTCTACCTGTACGTACAAATCGGAGGATTTTTCCCCTTTACCCGAAATGATTAAGGGCGTTCTGGCTTCATCGACCAAAATGGAGTCAACTTCGTCCACGATGGCAAACGTCAAATCGCGCTGTACCATTCTGTTGAGCTCGGTCTTCAAGTTATCGCGCAAGTAGTCGAAACCGAATTCGTTATTCGTACCGTACACGATATCGCATTGATAAGCCGCGCGTTTTTCGTTATCGTCCATACCGGGTACGACAACGCCGACGGTAAGCCCCATGAAACGGTGCACCTTACCCATCCATTCCGCGTCACGCTTTGCAAGGTAATCGTTGACCGTGACAACGTGCACACTCTTACCCGTGAGTGCGTTTAAATATGCAGGCAAGGTAGAAACCAACGTCTTACCTTCACCCGTACGCATTTCTGCGATACGACCCTGGTGCAAACAGATACCGCCGATAATCTGTACGCGGAAATGGCGCATACCCAGTACACGCTTCGCCGCTTCACGAAGAGCCGCAAACGCGTCGTAGAGGATATCGTCTAACGTTTCCCCCGCCGCAAGTCTGTCTTTCAAAACCTGCGTCTGCGCCTTTAACGTCTCGTCGTCCATCGCCTGATATTTGGGCTCTAACGCTTCCACCTGATCGGCCATTTTGTTTAACTTTTTTAAGCTTCTTCTGCTGTCGCCGCTCATCAAATACTTAATCAATCCCATTAGAAAACTCCGATAGATTTATTTTTCTTAACTTGTTTCTTTTGCCTCGCGTCCCTCGCGCCGTTTGCGTTTGGCTCGCAAAGCCTATATTTTGTCAAAAATACCCTATTACGGCATTTTAATTACCACCTTATATTGTACAATATTTCCGTGGAAATTGAAAGCGTTTTCACGCCCTTTTTATAAAAAATATCCATTTTCCGCCCCCTCAAAGGGCCTTTTTGTCGAACTTCTTTACATATATACCCCCTTTCCAACTCCTTTACGCACATTTTTTCCTCTTTCTTTGGGTTTTGCACATTTATTTTCCCGATTTGAAAACGCCAAGCAATTCGCGTTTTCGTTGACAACCCCTCTTCCTATATGCTATACTGAAATAACGTTTAGCCATTTTTTCGTTTTTTGGAGGCAAATATGAGTAAAACGTACATTCCCAAGGGGTATCAATCCACTCTTGGACTCTACGATACGCAGACGGCAATCGGACTGTTAAAACGGACTTTCGAGGAAAGACTTTGTCTTGCCCTCAATTTAAAACGTGTTTCCGCCCCCCTCTTCGTCGACCCCACAACCGGTCTTAACGACGATTTGAGCGGAAAAGAACGCCCCGTTCGTTTCGATTTAAAGGAAACGGGCAAGGACGCCGTCGTGGTACATTCGTTAGCAAAATGGAAGCGCATGGCGCTCTCTTCTTACGGTTTTTCCGCAGGCGAAGGGCTGTACAC
>JAZQGK010000206.1:0-8017 GCA_045539975.1 Candidatus Scatosoma sp.
ATACAAGCAAAGAAACTTGATTGTTCTCCTGTAAGTATTTAGAGATATTCACACTGTCGTACACCTTATAATCGGGATAATCCGCATACTGACCAAATGCCGCAATTTGACCATTAACAGTCAAAACATAGTTACTATCCGCCGCAATATTAAAAATTGCATTTTTATTTTTGGGCATGGCGAAACAGAAAGAAAACTCTACGTATTCGTCGGGAGTATTCTCTCTGTTTTGCCATATCCATTTTGCTTTTTCTAAATCTCTCATTCTAAATCGTTATCCTTTTACTGCCCCGAATAACTGCACGCCGCCGATAATTCTGTTTTGGAATACTACAAACAAGCCCATAGGAATGATACTCATCAACACGCAAGTTGCCATTTGTACGTTTGCCTTGCTGTCAATATCATTGGAACCAGTGAAAAACTTTTGATACAAACCAAGCGCAAAGGTATACATTTCTTCATCTTGAATATAAATCAACGGTCCTTTATAATCGTTCCATACCCCTAAAAATGCATTTGCCGCAATATATAACAAAATGGGGAACACTATCGGGAAATTGATGTAGAACATACGTTGCAATGTATTCGCCCCGTCAATCTTTGCTGCTTCATCCAACGTTACCCCTGACGCCAAAAGGAATTGGCGAACAAGGAAAATATTCATAATACCGCCACCGCAAAATGCAGGGATAATCAACGGCCAATATGTTCCGTAAAGATTTAACTTAACGTAAAGCAAGAAACTAGGGATACCCGTAACCGAGCCGCTAATCATCGTACAAGCAAGAGCAACTGCAAACCAAAAATCTCTACCTTTGAAATTACATTTGGAAAAACCGTATGCGCAAAGAAAGCATGATAAGGGTACACATATCGTATGCGTCAACAAAATAATTGCCGTATTTCCAAGGTATTGAAAGAATGCACCGTCCAACGCTGTTTTATATGCATCAAAGGAAGGATTTGACGACCAAAGCTTTGCCGTAATACTCATAACCTCTTTCGACGTCATAAAGCTGCGAGAAATCATAACGTAAATGGGAAACATGAAAAAGATAGTCAAAATCACGCATACCGAATAAAACAATACGCCTTTCACAATCTTTTCCGTTTTCTTTTTCGTCGCTTTTGTTATTTCCATAAAGCACCTCAATACTGAACCCATTTTTTCGACGATTTAAACGTCAAAAGCGAAAGAGCTGCAATAACTACGGCTTGCAGCCAAGCAAGCGCAGACGCATATCCAAAGTTGAAATCGATATACGCTTCCTTATACGTCAACAAACCATACAACAATAATTTGTTTCCATCACCGCCGTTATAGCCTACAAACAAATATGGACCAAAGTCGGAAAGTTTACCGCACAATGCCGTAATGAACATATACAACAAATACGGTGTAATCAAAGGAATGGTAATGCTGAACAATGTACGCATATAACTTGCCCCGTCCAATTTTGCAGCTTCATAACATTCATGAGGCACGGAACGAAGCGCAGACACCCAAAGCACCATACCCGATGCCGCACCGAATAACTGGTACAATATGTACGTTTGCATCGAAGAATCGCCGCTTTGGAAAAACTGACTTTTAGGCAGTCCCACCATTTGGAAAATTTGGTTTCCGAGTCCGTATTTAGGGTCAAACACACAGCCCCAAATCATTGTACCCGCAACCGCTGGAATAACGACAGGCAAATACCAAACTGCACGAAGCCAATACATTCCTTTATACTTGGAATTCACAATCAAGGCAACAACCAAGCCTGCAACCATATTTAAAGGCAAACTGATTAAGCCGATTGTAAAGGTTTGTTTCCAAGCGATCCAGAATTTAGGATCCTTGAACGCGTTAACATAATTATGTATACCAAAGTTAACACGTTCAAAGCCTCTATAATCCCAAAAGCTATCAAAGAAGGACTGAAAAATCGGATAGAATGTAAACACGAATAAAGCAAGCAACATCGGGGCAATACACAAATACCCAGTTATTGTTTCCTTTATAATTCTACCCTTCTTTGTGCTTACAATTTTCATTACTTCATCTCCTGTTCAATTTGCTTGCTATAATGCGCATAGAACGCTTCTACCGTCTGTCTGCCATTGTATTTATCTTTATACAAATCTTCAAACATATAAGTATAGTTGTTATAAATAGAGGTGTGCTGTTCTACGGGCTGGAAGTCCTGCAAGAACGTAACCTTGATATCACGTTCGGGATAAGCATAGAACGCCGTATCATCTACTTTAGAATATTTCTTCCATTCAGCGTCTTCTTTTTCAAGCAACGATTTCATAACAGGACAAATGGCACCCGATTTAGAGAATTCTTCTTGGCCTTCTTCGGAGAACATATAGCTTAAGAATTTCCAAGCAATTTCTTTCTTATCTTCGGAGCAAGAACTTGTCATACCGTACCCAACCGCACCGCAAGCTACGTAAGAATTACCGTTGATTTGCGAAGGGAAAGGCAATACTTCATAATTTACTTCGTACATTTCATAGTTAGGTACGCCCGTTCTAACGCCACCCACAGCAAGACCAAGTTCCCCTGTTGTGATATTTACGTTGCCGCCAAAAGACATATACCCTTTCGTTTGCAACGACAGCATTTCATTCAAACAAGCATAAATATTTTCTTCCGTACCGTCAAAGGCTTTACCATTAGAAGCAAGTTCTACGCCGTAGTTTTTAAACATCGTTAAATATACGGGTGCCCAAGAAGGATCGAAACTCATGGGATAGAAAATATTAATTTCCTGATTTGCAGCCAATACTTTGTTGGTGTTATCTTTCAAAGCCTGACAAACTTCAAGCATCTTTGCCCAAGTCCATTCTTCCGCTGTAGGAACCGCTACGCCAGCTGCTTGGAACACGTCTTTATTCACGTAAGTCACCAGCTTATTATAGTCACGAGGGAACCAATAAACCGAATTATCATCCCCTTGTCCCGAACGAGCAATATCAATCATGGAATCCACATACAACGACAAATCAATATTATCTCTTGCGATATATTCATCCAAATCTGCATAAATTCCCTTGCTCGTCCAATATGCCGAGGTATCGTCAAATACTTGAATTACGTCAGGCAATTCTCCAGCCATATGCATACGATAAACAGCTTCGTTATACGAACCAGTCAAGTTGACGATTTTTACTTTATATCCTTCTGCTTCATATTTCTTTTCAAATGCGTTACGAAGAACTTTTAAGTTTTCACGTTCGCTGGAGTTATTCAAAATACCAACGGTAATTTCCGTTGCGCCAACTTTGGGTTTTCCGCAAGCTGTTAAGCTAAGTCCTGATACAGTCATCAATGCGCCAAGGGCAATTGTAGCAATTTTCTTCATATTTTTCATCTTTTCTTTCTCCTATCGTCTTATTTTATTATTTTACAGTTACCGTACAGTTTGCAAAAGGAACGGTAACAACGATTTTGTTATTCTCTACCACATAATCCGTTGTAGCTTTACCGTCAATCAAAACTTGTTCGCTTCCCGAAGGTTTATCGAACGTCAATTTCAGCTTCATATCCCCAACAACACCCTTTGCATTGAGTATCGTGAAAGAATTTTTCGTCATCTTAACGCTGAACTTCAAAGAACCAACTTCCATATGATTCATTTGCCAATAGGTAAGCTTTTCAGGTAAATTGTGCGTAAATCCAATGATATCCGCTTCCGTTGCGTCAAAGCCGAAGAACCCGTAAGGAATTGCTGCATACATAAGGCTTGCTTCCAAGAATTCACTATCCAAGCCCGCGCCGCCTTCATTACCGCTGCCTTGTACCGTCACAACGTCTTGGCGGTCGTAATATTCGCGGTAGAAGTTAATTCCTTCGCCACCATAGGAAGCCACTTTATCATACCAAGCATTGATTTCTTTCAATCTGCCAAAAGCATCTTCTACCCCGCGTTCTTGCACTCTTGCAACCAAGTCGTGATAGCTCCAAGTAATAACCGCACCGCCGTCGTTTACCGAATCACCAAAACGCAATCTGCCTTCGCCACCCTTTTGATAAGCCCAAAGATAATCCTTCTTATTGTCTACCGTCGAATAGCGAGGTGCAAATTCAAAGATATAAATATCGTCGCCCGTCGAAGTATCGCCTTCTACGATTCTATCTCCGTCAATCCAATCCATAATGGATTTCACCTGTGCGTCAGTCCCGATTCCGTAAGAGATTGCCTCTAAGTTATAATGCAAATACCCATAATCGAGTTTATTCCCTTCCGCCGTAATACCTTGGATAAATCTGCCCGTTTTTGCGTCCCAGAACCCACCTTTTTCAGACCAATCGTAATCGCCCTCAACATAAGGCTTTTCGATATTCGTTTTCAAATCGGAAAGTATCGTTTCCAAATCCGTAACCGAATACGTCCACTGTATACGCTCATCCATATTGTAGGGATGACGGATATTTGCCGTAGTGTCCGTAATTCCATACGCTGCCGCCATCTTTTCTACGCCGATTACCGCTTTCAACGCTCCGTAGAAGTTTACGTTCGACCAAAAATTAATAGCAGGCGAAGGAGTTATATCATAATAGCAGTCGCTAATGCCGTGACCTACTTTATTAGGAATACCGTCATGTCCTTGTAGGTAGCTGATATCCAGCATACCTTGCTTACCCTTTAAGCATTCCAATTCCCACATAATCGCTTGGCGGAGCTTCGCAAGATTATTTTGTAAAAATTCCAAATCTCTACTGGTAGAAGCATATTCGGCAAATGCCATAATATATTGCGACGTAGGGAAAGACTGACGGGTATCGTAGTTCAGCTGGAAATAATTCAATCTAAATTCTATATCCAATGCCTTCCCGTCTTTGGGTTGCACTTTCACCCCTACCGCAGTAAGATTTTGACCATTCCAGTTTTCATTCAAATACATCGGCAACCATGTTCTTGAAGCGGTATAAGCAGTTTGTTCAGGATTTGTGACCGCCCAAGTGGAAAGAGGTACTTCATACCACGTTTCCCCACCGTTTTCCGTTTTCCAAATCACGTAAACTTCTTCCACATCCGAATCCATGCCGAATAAATGCAGGTTGTTCAAACGCATATCTAATTCGATAATAGGACAATGTTCGGTAGAATAGGTTTTATCATATAAAAGCGGAAAGTCTTTTGTCTTTAATATTAACGCTTCATCCTTTCCCCCCGCAAATGCTACGTTTAAATAGCCGTTATAGGAAATTTCTTCCCCAGATTGAACGTACCAATCCTCGTTCGCAGAGTTATTAAACTCCCAACCAATACTGTTACCTTGGCTCTTGTTATACAAAGGGAAAGGCCAACCGAAAGGATTACCACCTGCAACACCTGACCACATAGAATCCAAAAAATTATTATTTGCGTTAAAAATCATTCCGTAATCGTCTTGCGGCGTTACTTCCAACTGTGTTTTTATGGATTCTTCAATATCTTTTCCGATAATATCATGGTCAAACCAAGACAAACTGCGTTCTTCCCAATATTTCGCATAGGTCGTACCCGTGCCAAGTGTGTTGGTGATGACGCGGTTATCGTTATAACCGATATGTCTTTCCATGTAGCTATTTAAGAAATTATCCAATGCGCCATCTGAGCTTTCAAAAACCCGAAGCGCGGTATTTCTTTCCACAGTATCTTCCTTATTATTATCGCAAGACGAAAGAACAACAATGCTGCTTGCACAAGACATTGCTAATGCAAACGAAATAAATTTTCTCAACTTATTCTTCATCTTTCATCCTCCTTGTGCGACCAACAACTACTGCACCCATAGCCAGTATTACAACTACAAGAGGCATAGACGAAATCGCCGAGCCGCATCCACTATCCGTTTCAACTGGTTCAACGTAATCGGATTTCGGCAATTCCGGATAGTTTCCTTCTACGCCTACGCTTATATTTTTCCAACCATTCGTATCGGTCTGCAATTCAAACTTATAAGATTTTTCCGTCCTCCCAAGCAAAGGAGAAACAAAGCCTTCCATAATTTCAAACGTATGCGTATTTCCGTCTGAAATCAAACATTTTGCTTCGGCATTAAACGTAATTTGGATTGCTTTCGTATCAAACGTATCGCCCGTATAATGGATATCAATCCCCCACGTCTGCATCGCAAGCGTATCTTCTGCTTGCAGCGTTTCACGAAGCGTTTTTCCGTCGTATTTGATATAATCCAAAACGTAATCGCCGATATGATTATCTACGATTCCGTAAATCTTTTCTTCGGAAACTTTCAATGCGCCTTGATTTTTAAGGGCTACCAAATTTTCTTTGTTTCTGCCTACGTATAACAATCTTTCGAGCGATACAGCACGGTCAAAATAAATGAAGAACGTTGCCGCACGTTTCCCGTTGATTGTATCACCGATAAATTGCAATCTTGAAATGCTGGTTACTTGCAAATCGGTATATTCAAGCGCCGACGTATCAAGAACCTTTCTCCAACCGCCTTGATAATATTCAAACGTAACGTCTTCCGCAACAATAGCGCCGAGTTTGGACGTAAATCCTGCTTTTACCGTAATAGTTTCGCCTTCCGTTTTTTGGAACAAGAATTCGTCTGCAAGCTCACCGTTCAAGTAAATTACAATGCGTTTATCCGAAGCACCCATATAACCGCACATTTGTACGGTAATCCCTGAAGGGAACGCTTCGCCATCTTTATTTACCGCCGTTTCTTGAATATTTCTTAACGTTTTACCATTCAAAAGTACGTTATCTAAAATCTCTTCGTAAGAGGGCATATACATAATGGACGTAGGTCCACAAACGTCATTCCAAAATGCAATCGAGAATACTTGTGTGCCAGGCGTATGCCCACTACCTTCCTTAAACGTACTGATCGGAGAAATGTCTTTTACTTTTAACGGCTCATTCGTTTTTTCGGGAACCTCTCCCGTTTTGAAAAACACACCGTGTGCCTGCGAATAGGTGTAAGAGAATGCGGGGATCGTAACAATCGTCAAGGTTTCCCCTTCGTAATATTCCCAAACCAATTCTTCCGACTCGATTAGCAAATCCCCATAATAAATGGGGTCCTTCTCGAAAAGCGATTCCATACGATTGATTTTGAATTGCATTACCAAAGCAAAACAATCTTGCTGAGGATAAAACGCTACGGTATCCAACGTTCCTGCTGAATTAAAATTATACCATTCGTGCAAAGATTTTCCGTTGAGCTTTATGTTTGCCAAAACACCAATCTGTCCGCTAGATGCAACAACGCCATCATGCGCAAACGCCTTTTGGTCAAACGTAAACCACAAATTGTGGTCTGCTGCGGATGCACATAATTTCAAATCCAAAGCCGTTAAATTCGCCGTGATACGGTTTGCATTTCCCAATTCGGAATCCGTATACACAGACTCAGCAACCACCGTCCAAACATCGTCTGTTTTTGTCGGCGTCATCTCATACTTGAATTCTCTAAACACGCCTAAATCATTCGTGACGCTTTCCGTCAATTGAATCACGAACGTCCCGTCCAATGCTGTCGATTTCACCGTATCATGCATCAACCCTTCGTTAAAAATTAAACGCAAGCGGTTGCCCCATTTTTGTACGGTAAAATTATTTTGCGACGCCGAAAAAAGCGTCCACCAATCAGATAAACTCTTGTCTCCAATCATCAATTTATCCGCCAAATCTGCGTACAGTGTCGGAGCCGCATTACCATCCCCGCAAGTAGCGAAAGCAGATGAAAAGGTGATGTTGATTTCATAATTAGAAGTATATATTCCATTTTCATCAAAGTTCGATTGCGCTTTCACTTCGGTAGGAGATACCGTTACACTTTCCGCATTTGCAATCTCCCGATGAAAAGGCTGAATAACACTCAAAATGCCCGTCAGCAACATGCAAACACATATGCAAAACAAGGTTAAAATTTTGAGTTTTTTGTTTTTTATACTCATACTTTCTCCTCTGCGATTTTCATCAAATCGTATAAAGTTTTGAAAGGGATATCAAACGGAAATTTTCACATTTTATATCCCTTTCGCCTTTCTTATTTC
>JAZQGK010000207.1:0-5695 GCA_045539975.1 Candidatus Scatosoma sp.
TCCTTTTGTCTTGCCCTTCGCCTCATGAATATTGATTACCGCTTGCTTCATCGTTTCAAATTCGCCTGCGGAAATCGTGGGAACGATGCTCGTTGTACCATGCGCCAAATGATAATCACAGCCAGCGATTACGTCTTCCACGCTGCTATTCATAAACGCGTGTCCGCCTGCGCCGTGCGTGTGCATATCAATAAACCCTGCAGATACATACTTTCCCGTGTAATCGTAACTTTCTTCCGATGGTTTATCTTCTTTCGTGATTTCGGTTATTTTTCCGTTCAACGCGTACATGTACCCATCGAACAACGTTTCACCGATGATAATTTTATCGCTTTTAATCTTTATCATAATAATTGCGAACTCTCGTTATCCAAATATAAAATCGCATTATCGTGTATCCGCAAAATACTTGCAGGGCAGTGCTCGTCTATACTTCCTTTTAAGGTTTCATATACCGCCTTTGCCTTTGTCGCAACAGGTACGATACAGAAAAGATAAGGCGCTCTCAGCAACGTCGGCACGGTAAGCGTCATTGCGTGCGTCGGAACGTCGTCGATACTTGCAAAACACCCGTCGTTCACTTGTTGCTGCCTGCAAACTTCATCCAACTTGACGGGCTTAACTGTTCTTTTATCGTGAAAATCCGCTACGGGCGGATCATTGAAGGCAATATGTCCGTTTTCCCCGATACCCATAATCACAATATCCGTCAAATTCGCGTCCAAAAGCTTTCCGTATCTTTCCGCTTCTGCCTCGGGATTAGTCGCCGTTATGTCTATGTAATTGACGCTCTTGAAAGGAACAAGTCCGAAAATATGCTCCTTTAAGAAATTGCCAAAGCCTTGGGGCGCATCCTTATCCAGTCCGATATACTCGTCCATGTGATAGGCGTTTACTCTATTCCATTCAATTTCTTTATCTTCAACGAGCGCTTTTAATACGTCATTTTGAGACGGCGCAGCCGCAAAAATCATATTTATTTCCGCTTTTTTAGTAAGTAATTCAGCAATTTTTGCCTTGATATCTCTTGCAGCCGCTTCCCCCATCAGGGTTCTATTTTCGTAAATTTGAACCTCTAATTTATCCATCTTTAAACGTTTCATATTCATCTCCCGTTCTTTTTTAAAAAAGGGTTTTCTCGATATTTTTTTGGAAATAGTCCACCCATGTATCCGCCAAAGCCTTTGCGCCGACCACCGTGGGATGAATGCCGTCGTAGAGCAGATGTGATTCCTTCTTGGTTTTTACAAGCTCGTCCAGTACCTGTTTGAAAGAAATAAAATACGTATCGTATTCCTTTGCCAGCCTCTCTACGATTTTCGCATATTCAGCGACTTTTGCATACTTTTCAAAATGCTCGTCCACGCCGTAGCCGTGCAAAACAAACGGAGCGCATAAAATAAGCTTGGTATTTGGTAAATGCGCTTGTGTATCTTCAATGAGCATACGGTACATTTTTTCCCAACGTTCACAGCTAACTCCGTTATTTTGAGTAATCCCATGCACGACGTCATTGACGCCGATTAAGATATTTACCAAGTCTGGCTGTTCGTTCCAAACGTCCGATTTTACACGCGCATACAAATCCGCAAGCTGATTGCCTGCTATCCCTCTATTGACGATTTGATATTTCTCAAAATCCAAAGATTGCAACGCGCCCGCCACAAAAAATGTAAAGCCAAAGCCGTAATTCCAGGGCATGCCATCGGAATCTTTATGATGATACATATCGGTAATACTGTCGCCAAAAAATAGTATTTTCATCTTTAAAACAACTCTCTTAATTTTTCTACCGCATCGCTAAATGCTGCTTTTTGATTTTCGTATTTATAGGGATTTTCAAAGGTTTTTCCAACCAAAGCGTTCAACCCTGAAAAGGTTTGCAGGTGCGGTTCTAACGTAATAAACGTATCCTTTTTTCCGCTTGCTTTGTACAAGTCCAAAATCTCTTTGATTTGCGCTTCCCCTTTGCCTGCAGGCACAATCGCCCCCGCATACAAAGCGTCCTTTATGTGAAAATATTCCACGTATTTTTCCAAAAGCTTATATGCGTCCAAGGGATTATATCCATCCAATACAAAGTTGCCCATGTCGAATACACATTTGAGTTTTCCGTCAAAATACTCTACAAGTTCAAGGCATTTTTCAGGGCTTTCTCCGTAAATCAACGCTTCATTTTCATGGCACAGCGTAACCTCGTATTTTTGCGCAAGCACAATAAGTTTTTCTAACTCATCGCATACCTGCCCCCTGCATTCTTCTCTTGTTCTGCCCTCGGGAAGGTAAAAAGAAAACATGCGGATATACTTCGCGCCAAGCTCGTTTGCCGTCTCGAAAACTCGTTTTGCCGTTTCGAGATGCATAGCAACGTCGCCGACCAGTTTTATTTTCCCCAAGGGTGAACCGATGGAAGACACCTTAATGCCGTAATCTGACAACGTGCGTTTAACTTCTAAAATTTCCGCCTTCGTAAGCGTGGATACGTTTTTACCGTTCACCCCACGCATTTCCATATACGAAATACCAAAGCTATTCAACGCTTTACACTGTTCCTCCAATCCGTCGGCATATTCGTCTGAGAACGCTGATAAAATTAAATTTGCCATTATATTTCAAACTCCCTTACGACAACCTCTCGTTTGCTTTCGAGCGATTGATTGACCGCATTCATTACAAATACGGGCGCAATAAAATCTTTGTAAGACAAACGTTGTTCGCCGCCTTTCAACAACGAGTAAAACTCGTCGAATTCTGCCTTGAAGCACTCGCTTTCCTCTGTAATGGGGAACTCGGAACCGTGTACGTGATGCTCGGAAACGCGCATCGCATAGTAGCAAGTGAAATTCTTATCCACGTATAAACCTGTAACGTCGTAATCCGAATAACGGAACACAACCGTCAGTTTATCTTCGTTTTGAAAGGCTTTTACGCTCTTGGGATAGAAGCCGAATATTTCGGACATAATCCCAATCAAATGCTCGGAATAGAAGAAAAATCCGCCGTATGGATTATCCAAGTTGACCGGGCAACGCAAGTAACCACCTAACGTTTTACCATCGAAATTTTCCTCTCTTTCCTTCTTAAGCGTTTGCACCCAATCCACGTGCACGCAAGAAGAACCGCCCGTGAGTTTTACCCCTGCGTCACGGCATTCTATAACCAAACGGCGCGCTTCTTCCTCGTCGATTGCAATAGGCTTATCGATGAACATGGGTACGCCGCTCTTAATATACGGCTTTGCGTATTTGTAATGATTATCGCCATGTCTTGCGGTAACGATGACGCCGTCTACCTGCCCTACCGCTTCGTCGTACGACTGCATTACCTTAACGCCATACGTTTCGGACAGCTTTTTCGCCGCTTCCTCATCGTCGCTGTATACGCCAATGACTTCCACGTCTTTATATTTGGGATTGTCTCTATGAAAATTCAAAAACATATTTGCATGCGAATTTTCGCAACCGAGAATTACAATTTTTTTCATAATCTTACTCTCCATCTCGCGTTTTGATTTGTTTTCCGTTCGATTCGTACATTTTTAAAATCAAGCGGATTGCCCGTTCTCCTTCGTAAAAATCAATGGGAAACCTTTCACCCGTTTCCAAGCAATCGTAAAACGCCTTAATCAGCTTGCTGTGCCCTACGCCCCATTCCTCTTTACCATATAAGGGCAAACCGTCCTTTTTCGTGACGAACTGTCCGTTTACGATCAGATTATCCGCGCTCAGCTCCACCGTATCAGAGCCCGCATGAAACATGGAATAAATGGGGAAACAATGTTTGCTTGCGTTAGTCGCGCTGACCACAAAATTTCCGCCGTTCGGCAAGGTAAATAATCCGTAAGCCGTATCCTCTACGTCGATAATCCCTTGTAAGGAATTATTCGATACGTGCGCGAGCACCGTATCTGGCATTCCGCACAACCATTGTAAAACGTCTACGGCATGAATTGCCTGGTTGATCATCACGCCGCCGCCTTCCTGCGCTTTCGTGCCCCGCCACGCACCTGAAGCGTAGTATACCTCGTCTCTGCACCAAATCAAGTTCGCCGAAGCCGCCGTTATCTCTTTATCCTTGAAAAATTCTTTGACGTATAATACGGACGCATTGTATCTGTTCTGGAAGCAAACCCCTAACTGCGCCGTTGAATTTTTTACTGCTTTTTCAATTTCATCTAACTGTTCAAAGCTGATTGCTAAAGGTTTTTCGCATAACGTATGAATGCCTCTGCCCAACGCATCGCATATTATTTCCGCATGCAAATAATGCGGCGTACAGATATGCACGGCGTCAAGCTTCACTTCCGCCAACATGGTTTTATAATCCGTATATACCGCCGCAGTCAAGCCAAATTCCGCATTCGCTTGATGGCATTTTTCTTCGCAAATATCGCAAATCGCGACAATCTCTTGCCCACGGTTAATCAACCCTGAAATATGTATCGGACCGATGGCGCCGATCCCAATGACCGCAACCCTCATGGCTTAAAATTTAACGGGCAACGGGTTTTGCGCGTGCGCCGTTTCGATCACGTTGATCGTCATTGCCGAATGCCAGGTAGGAACGGCAAGTTCTGCGCCGTTTGTCAACACTTCGTATACGTTTTTGTAAATTTCCGCAGTCCCGACGTCAAAAGCCGTGCCTTCATACTCGCCGCTCTCCTCATGCACGTTGAGCTTTTCCGAACAGTACAAAGGATTTCCGTCCTCGTCCTGCAAAAACTCCTCAATAACAGGTCTTTCGGGATTTTCTCCGTCTGCAATATACTTCACGGTATATTTGGCAGGCGTGCTCTTTAACGTACCCTTAGAGCCTTGAATTTTCAAAATATAATCGCTGAATGCATCCGTAGAGTTCATTTCCACGTCCACCAACGGTTTATTGGGCGCCCCAAGCAGAATTTTGACGTAATCTTCCGCGTCGCCGCTCGTAAGCGCCGTATCCAACTTAGAATACAGCACCTTTGCATTTTTATCAAAATCTAAGAAGCCAAGCGCCATTGCAATGGGATGAGGGCCCGTATTATAAGCGCTACCACCGACTTTTTTCTGTAAGGTTTGCCAATCCCAGCGGCGGGAAAAACCGTTAAAACGAATGCTGATCTGCTTTACGTCCCCTAAAACACCCTTCTTCATCAAATCCAAAGCGTGCAGATAATAAGGCGCAAGCTGCGTATTTTGGAATACCGCCAACAAAACGCCGTGTTTCTTAGCCGTATTGTTCAACACGTCGCATTCATAATAATTTCTTGCAAAGGGTTTTTCGACCAATACGTTTTTGCCGTGTTCCAACAACTCTTTCGTGATTTCAAAATGCATTTCCGAATAGGAAGCGTTCACCACCAAGTCCACGTCTTGGCAGTCGAATAATGCACGATAATCGGAAAAGGTTTTGCAGCCGGGATAAAGCTTTTCCGCCTGCTGACGGCGGCGCTCGTCAAAATCCACTACGTATTTTACGTGATAATATACATTTCGCTGCGAACGGTAGTAGACGCCGTGAATATCTCTACCGCTTCGTCCTTGCCCAATTATGGCTAAATTTAACTTCTTTTCCATATAGTACAATCTCCTATAATATTTTCAACAATATTATAACATGAAATTTTTTAATGTAAATAAGCAAAATTAGCCATTTATATTTCCAAAACTAAACAAAATTGGGTTTCCCCTTGCTTTTTTCTTTGCAAAATTTA
>JAZQGK010000208.1:0-9647 GCA_045539975.1 Candidatus Scatosoma sp.
GACCGCTTGGCCTCCGACTTCTATAACAAGCCTGAATTGTTCATGATGCACTCGCACAACTCGTACGAGTTGCTTTATTTTGAAAAGGGGGAAGCGACTTACGTCATTGAAAATCGCAAATACCGTTTACATAAAAACGACCTGATTTTTATTCGACCGCTAAAGTATCATTATATTGAAATCACGTCCAACTCGGAATACTCTCGTTATAACGTTACCTTTTCCCCTTCCTTTTTCGAGGGAAATACGGACATTTCTATCCCGACTTCTTTGGAAGTTGTCAACTGCGCCCAGGACAGCATACTTTCCAATCTCTTTAAGCGTATGGACTACTACCATTCTGCTTTCAATGAAAACGCATTTTACAATCTCCTGCCAAGTCTCTTGAATGAATTGCTTTACAATCTTTCGCTCTCGGTAGACAACGCCGAGAATAATGCTTTCAAAACCTCTACGTTTTTAACTGAAGTACTGGAATACATCAACGACAACCTTTTTACGATAAAAACGATCAAAGAGGTCTGCGAGCATTTCTTCGTCAGCGAACAATATTTCTTTAAACAATTTCAAACCCAGCTAAAAATCACGCCGAAAAAATACATCAACGACAAGCGCTTGTTACACGCGCAAAAAATGCTACAACAAGGTAACAAGCCCATCGAAGTCTTTGAAAAATGCGGCTTTGAATCCTATGCTGGCTTCTATAAGCAATACGTCAAAACCTTTGGGCATTCGCCCTCTAAAGAAAAACAAACGCAAACGGTATAGCCGTTTGTCAAGTCTGACTTTATTCGATTGAAACGGAAACGTTTCAATCTTTTTTATTCCTCTTTTTCCGTCAAAGCGTCATAATACGACGAGGGAAGAAATATACCGCCTGACGTTGCAAAAAATTCCTCGTCCAATACGTACAGTCCGTCTTGACAGCGTGCAAACGTCTTGTTCCCAAAAGGATGCGCATTAAATAAAGCGTCCCAAGAACGGTAATTTTGCCCTCCGTTGCTCTCCAATATGCCAATTTTCATTTCAGGCAAAGTGCCGATTCTTGCGGCAACGTTTTTATTCCATTCCACCAAAAGCGGATTTACCGTCAAGTCCGCACAAAAACAAACCACGCCCATCTCATATGCTTTGTTGACAATTTTTAAGGTTTCAGATAAAGTTTTTGCTATCGGCTTTAATGCAATCGCTTTATACCCAAGGGCTATTCGTTCTTCTACGTCGTGTAAGGAATGCACCGATTCGTCGGCGGCAATTCGTACGGAAAGATTTCCAACGTAAACCTTGTTCTCTTCTTCAAAAGGCTCTTCCAAAAGTACGATATTTTCCAACGCTCCGATTTCTTTTGCAAAAGCAAGTAACGCCTGCAAACGTTCGATACTATCGTATTTTCCATTGGCGTCTAAGTAATACAAAATTTTTCCGCTTGTTGTATATTCGCTTTTATACGATTTCGCTATACCATGTATTTGTTCAAGGCGTTTTTTGTCCCATTCTAACATTTCCAACTTGCTCATTTTTCCATTATCGTCAAACCCGATTTTGATTTTCATTAAAACCGTGCCGCCGTCAAGCAATTTCTTAATATCCGCTTCTTTTACCCCGTAGGAAACAAGCGGAATATTGCAAAGCCTGTCATGTTTTTCACAAAGTGCGGTTTTGAGGTCTTCGGGGATTAACGTCATAAAATTTTGCGTTCCCTTTTCTTTTGCATATAACTGCCAAAGCGCATTATCCACTGCTACCAAGGCGTTTCTAACAAACGTTTCACGCAAGTTTTCTTTTACGTTCGTAAGCCCTTTTGCATAACGCAACGTCTCTTCGTAAATTCCGTCTATAAGCTCGATAGGTATTCCCCCTTCCTTGCCTTCTAACAGCTTCAACGCGTACATAGTAACCTTATACATATACTCGTTGCCAACTGCTTCAGGATTGGTGGTAAATACTGCGGCATCCGACCAAAGTACGCTTTGCACACCAACGCCTACGCCGTAGTTATGCTCGCTTTCCACGCGGCAAACCACCTGCCAAAGCTCGGACAAAAATCCGCCCTTGAAACCAAAAGGCGCTTTTAATTTTTCGGGAATATAGGTAGAATTTGTTGCTATAATTTTCATTTCAAATAGACCTTTTTATCCTCTCGGCTGGATTTGTACGCGGCAAGAATAATATCTACCGGTTTTCTTCCTTCCACTTCATCTACAAGCGTCGTGCGATTTTGTTCGATCGACTCGATTAAATCCATAATTTGCAATTTATGATATTCCTCGGAGAATGCAATCGGGCTTGCGTCAAAACTAAACGCAGACTCTTGCAAGATACATTCCATTTCCCCCTCTATATCCCAACGCTCAATAATATCCTCTTTAATCACCACCGTGCCTTTCGTGCCGCAAATCGTAATCCTTCGCGGACGCCCTGGCGTAGCTACCGTCGTCGATTGAATAACACCCACCGCACCATTCTGATATTCCACAAGAATATTCGCCGTGTCCTCCACTTCTATGTCTCTCGCCAATGTGTTGCATTGTGCATAGACACTTTTCACTCCGCCAACTAGATACTGTATAAGGTCGATCCCATGGATACCTTGATTCATCAAAGCGCCCCCGCCGTCCATTTCCCAAGACCCGCGCCAGCCTCCTTGCTTATAGTACTCAGGCGAACGATAATACTTCATACTACAATCCGCCATTAAAATTTTACCCAAACGACCATCCTCAATCGCCTTTTTTAGCTTACGTACAGACGGCGTAAAACGAAGCTGTGTAATAACCTCCACTTTTACTCCGTTTTTTTGAATCACCGCAGAAACTTCATCCAACTGTTCTTTGGTGATAGCCATCGGCTTTTCAACGACGATATGCTTCTTGGCTTCAGCCGCAGCAATCGTCTGTTCCGCATGTCTCCCACTCGGCGTACAGATATTTACAACTTCGATTTCGGGATTTGCCAACAGCTCTTCTAACGTTTTATACGCTTTACAAGAAAATTCTTTCGCAAATTTTTCCGCATACGTATACAAATAATCATATACGCCCACAAGCGTTGCGCCTTCTATTGCCTGGATCGCCTTTGCGTGCAACCGAGCAATCGCTCCACACCCTACAATGGCAAATTTATGCGTATTAACCATAGTCCTTACTATCTGCCTCCTCAATTATGCCAACTTCGAAAGATCTGCTAGATTAACCTCCGTACGCATCTTTTCCCCGTTCAGCAAACGAGCAATTTCTTCGCATACGTGTAATGCAACACGTTTCAACCCATTCGTGGAAGTACCTGCAATATGAGGGGTGAGTACTACGTTGTTCAATGCACGCAATTCATTGTCTTTTGCAGGGGGTTCGGGATTCGTAACGTCGATACAAGCGAAAATTCTACCTTTTTTCAATTCCGCAATCAAATCCGCTTCATTGACAATCGTTCCTCGCGCCGTGTTGATTAATATCGCGCCGTCTTGCATCAAGCAAAGATTGTCTTTGTTGAGCATATTTTCCGTCGCAGGAATTGCAGGTGCATGGATGCTTACTACGTCGCTACGGCTCAAAAGCTCGTTCAACTCTACCTTGGTTGCTCCTATTTCCTTAATTTGCTCCGCTGTCAAAATGGGATCGTATAACAATACGTCCACGTGGAAATTCTGCAAAAGCTTCACCATATGACGGCCTACGTAACCACCGGAAATTACCCCGATTGTAATATCATAGAAATCCTTTACTTTCGTCTTGATATTCTCCTGCCAAAGCCCGTTTTTCGTATCCTCGTTTAACGAATAGAAACCTTTGCAAGCCGAAATTGCAAAACCGAGCGCAGATTCTGCGACACCCTCGCCGATTGCAACCGCGGAATTTGTAATGCGAATTTTTCTTGCAATAAATTCATCGGAAATGATGGGCTTGATACTCCCCGCCGCATGAGTCACAGCTTTCAGATTAGGACAAGCGTCCAAGATTTCCTTATCAATTTTCGGACTATCCCAAGAAGTGATCATCACCGTAGAACCTTTCACAAATTCTAACGTGTACGTGGGATCGGAAAAGTCGTCGCGATCATAAATTTTCACTTCGCCCATTTCACGAAGTTTGTCATAATATTTTTCACCAAATACTCTTTCTCTAAATTCTTTATTGACAAGTACCGTAATTTTTTCCATTTTTATACCTCAATCCTTATAAATTTTGCTTGCATTTGCGGCATACGTCTTTTCAAAAGTATATCCGTCAAATGCGTCTTGTTCCGTCAACTCGTCAAGCGTTACCTTCTTCCCATCAAGCTGATCTCTCGATTTCTTACCGCACAACATAACGAGCGAACAGTTAATCAACGTTTCCACGTCTGCAAGATTGCTCTTTCCGTTTTTCAGCTCACGATAAATTTCACGAAGCAGGCTTACGTAAATTTTGCTGCTATCCACTGCGATTTGATAAGAGCCTTTCGTCGTCATAATCGTCAAATGGAAGGGTCTCCAACCGCCGATATAGGTATGATAATGCGCGATTATTCCGTTTTCAAACTCCAAAGTATAGGTTTCTACTTTATGCCCGTCGGGCGCTACCCCGTAACCGTCAAAACGACAAGCCGTTGCCTTTGCGCCTGCAATTTCCGAGAATATTTCCACGATGTGAATGGAATAATTAAACTCATCCACGCCGCACGTACCGAAAATGGATACGATGTCACCTCTTTCTTCCACGGGCTTTTTCAAAAATGCCTGAATTTCATCCGCATGACGAGCCGAAGAAGACCCGATTACGTACGCGCCGTTTTTGACAAGCTCCCTCAGCGTTTCCGCGTCCTTTACGTTGCCGATAACAGGCTTATCAATGAATACAGGCTTCCCCTCTTTAATAAAAGGCATTGCTTGCTCTAAATGCTTATCCCAGTTGCAAGATTGCACAAAGCCTACGTCTACCTTGTCCACCATTTCTTCAATGGTGTCTACCTTGCCTTTCAAATGAAAGCGTTTTACAAACCAATCCGCTTCCTCTTCGCCGCGAAAGGTTTTCGGACAGATATATTCGTACTTCATGTCCATGCAATATTTTTCAAGTTCTTCTGCAAATCCCATGGGATGCGAAACGTCTAAACTTACACCGCCAATTTTAATCATTTTTGTGCTCCTAAAATATACTAATACCTAAGCCGATTCGGATAAATTATCCTCTACCGTATCATTATATCATATTATTTTGATATTGATATTGCAAAATATATAATAAAACATTACATTTCATTATATTTTATCCGCTTCAATGCTTGTACTTTTTCAAAAGAAGTGCTATTATTATTTTACCAACTTAACGCACGAGAGACTATTATGCAAAAAATATCTGAATTAAAACACGAAAACTTGATATATAACCATATCGTTTACGATAATGAATACGATCGACACTTAGCGAAACATTGCCATTCTTTGGTGGAATTGATTTATATCCTGCACGGAGAAGTCTCCTACACTATTGAAGATAAACAATTCCTTGCAAGGGCAGGAGATTTGGTTTTGGTAAAGCCCTATGCTTATCACTTTTTTACGATTACAAACAAGCAAGATTACGAAAAGATAGGTATCTTATTTTCCGAAAACGAAATTGACATCAAAAATATCACTTCCGAGAATTTCCTCTTGCTCCCTTGCGAGAGCGGTAGAATTCATGATATCATGAAAAAAATTGACTTTTACTTCCATAATTGCCCCACGAAAATATTCTCTTCCTTAGCCATTGCTTTAACAAAGGAAATTTTAATCAATCTCGAATTTTTCCACACGGAACAACTCGTCACAAAACATAATCTAAAACATCCTTTAATCGAACGAGCCCTCAATTATATCAATTCTAATCTGTTTAACTTTGATACGATTAAAAAACTTGCGGATTCTCTTTCCGTATCAGAAGGATACTTAAAAATGCTTTTCACCGAGCAGTTAAAAATCCCTCCCAAAAAATACATTACCCAAAAGAGGCTACTCATGGCAAGGTCCATGATTACCAGCGGTACGCCCCCTACGCAAACCGCCTATTTATGCGGTTATTCCCATTATGCAACTTTTTATCGCGGGTATATGAAACTATTTAACGTCAACCCCATGATTGACTTTCAAAACAGTAAAAAAAATGATTAATTTTTAGAGAAATAAACCAAAGAATTGCCTCATCATTTTTTTCATCTCTTTTCGACTTATGCAAGAGGCTATCAAAAAAATGCAAAAATAACGGACAGCCTACTGGCCATCCGTTATTTTTTTAAGCATCTATCTATAATTACATTAAATCGTCCAATAATGTTTCCAATTCTTCTTCGGTTAAATCAATGCAAACGATACACAGAGCAGATTCACAAAAGCCCAACAGCTCTAATGCTTCGTCACTTTCAACCAAAGAAAAAGCCGTATCCGCTTGACATTATTCAAGCTTTGATACGGCCCTTTTCTATATTACAACTTTTTTAATCCCAAGCCTTCAAGCCTTGATTGGTCATTTCACCCGTTTCATATATTGCCTTGAAGTCTTTACGCATAATATCCAAATAATCTACCGCCACTACGTAACTATACGAAAGGGGAACATATTCTTTCATACGAACATACACAACGGGTGCAGTATAGGAAGTGTTGCCTACGTAACAGCTGGTATACATGGAGGTAGGCCCTTTCTTATTGAAGAGATAATCTACCGCCATCTTACTCTCATACGCCGTCCGATTGTTCTTAACATTGGTTGCACTATATACGTCGTTTCTGCCGGAAATATAAGTAGCTGCCCCCGGAACATATACGCCAACGCCAAAGTCCTTATCGTTTACCCATGCAAACCAATCTTCAGGGTGATGATTGTTGATATGCGCATTGCTATCCCACCAACCAAGCAATTCAGGCTGCACGTCATAGGTAGTATCTTCTAAATTCCAAGGATCATTGCCTGTGTAGCAAACATAGGTACTAAGCGGATGCACAACGTACGCCGCAGGAATTTCGAGCGTATGTTTTGGAATATTTTCCATATCCGTAAAGCCGTTCCAGTCAATAAAACGGTTATCTACGTACAACATTCCGTCTTTAATTGTGTACCAGTTTTCAATATATGATTTGGTCGTTCTGCCGAACTTTACCTCTTCATAGTCATCGCCTTTATGCTCGGGACGTGCACTGCCGTTGCCCCAATCCATCGCCCTAACTTTTACGTAGATGTAGTTATCCGCTACTTCATAATCGATAATTTGCGAAAGATTACACACTTCGTCGCCGCCTTGAACGGGATTATACGGCCAGTAATATCCTTCTCTCGTTGCGGTATAGCTCCAACGACGGTCATAACCGTTGGCTCCCGTTGCTTCTTGCATCGAACCGCCGATGTCAGCGTAATACGATTGTTGGAATTCTCTGCCCGCGTCACAAATATTGATGAGATTCACCGAAGAAGAAAGCTCTATCATTGCATCCTCTTTTGCATTAACACCAATATAAACATTATTGTTATAGTCGATGACTTCGTCAACGGTCAATCCTTCCCACGAAGTTTTTTCCAGATAGGAAAGCGTACCGCCCATAGCAAGGTCAGCCCCCACTTTTAAACTATCCTTTTCGATATATATTTCTTTATCGAGCGCAGGCACTTCTCTATCGGACACCGATACGTCAGAAAGCTGTATTTCCGCAACGTGAGAATCCAAGTTCTTTAAGGTGATAGAGATTAAATATTTATCGAACAAACCAACGCCGTTATCTCTAAAAGCATCCAAAAATTGCTTAAATTCAATCGTATTGGAAGAGGGCTCAATGAAGAACTCCTCTTTGACAATTTGCGAAGAATTAGCAACGTTTCTATATGTAAATTCACCCAAAAGATTTGCATTTGTCTTCAACGTTAATTTTACATACTCTTTTCCCGATATATCTTTATTGATGGCAAAATTTTTACTTTCGCCACTCGACAGCATAACTTTATCTACATCGGAAAAAACCGATTCGAATTGATACGCTTCATTATTCCCCGATGAATTAGAAGAATTGTCGGGCGTTGCACAAGCGCACACCGAAAATAACGTTATGCACGCAAGCGCCAAGCTTAAAATTTTCTGTTTCATAGATTTCTCCTTATTCCATATCTAATAATTGGACGATTTTATTTTCCTTTCTCGACTTTTCAGCCGCATAAATACACAAATGTCCGTTTACGGAGTCGCTGAGTTTCGTAATCGACACCGATTCATTATCGCCGTTATAATACGCCACAAGATCACGCATAATGGCAAAATCACCGCCGCTGTGCCCACCGTATTTCGCATTATTGACAACTTCATTCGTAACGTCGATAATCTCTACCGTTCCGTCAAAACGATCCTCAGCATAACGGCGCAAAACAAATTTATTCTCTTCAAGTTTCCCTTCAATCTCGCCCATAGTACCGACGATATGCAGGTATCTATCCGCTTTGGTTGAGCCACCGATCAAATTAAACGTTGCGCAAGATCCGTTCTCGAAATTTACGATAACGTTTTGTCTATCAACAAGATCTCCGCCAGCTATGTAGGCACATCTACCAAAGTTATCCTTTTTCAAAAACGCCTCTTTCTCTTCCAAGGTAATCTCATCCAAGGGTTTATTGAGCTTATCCCATACAAGGAAAGGCATTACGCCAAGATAGATATACTGCCTTTTTGCTGAATAGGGACAGGTCTCTACGTGAGGACAATCATAGCAAAATTCCGCCGCATCCTTCGGTCTCTTTGCTTGTATAAACTGCGAACGGCTGCCAAAGCTTGCAACTCGTTCCGGTTCGCTACTATTATTCAGCCAGCACATTAAATCGAGGTCGTGACAGCATTTTGCGAGCAAGAAACCTGAACCGCAAGCCGCTTCGCTGTTCCATTTACCTCTATCAAAAGCCGTCAAATAGTGCGACGCGCAAACGTGTTCGTTCATTTCCATCGTCATAATATCCCCAATCGCCCCTTGGTTAAGAAGCGTCTTGATCTTGCGATAGAACGGCGTATAACGGAGAACGTGACAAACGAAAACCTTGTTTCCTTTTTCCTCGGCTTTTCTCTTAATGTCAAGCAACTCTGAAGTCTTGTTTACGATAGGCTTCTCTATCAACATATCATAGCCCGCATCCAAGATTTTCATTGCCGTTTCATAATGCAGTTGATCCATCGTTGCATTGATCACAAGATCACAGCTAATTTTTTTCGACAAAAAGGCATCCAAAGAATGAAACAACGCACCGTCACTTAATCCATATCTTTCCTTTGCCTCATTCAGCTTGAATGGATTGGGATCTACGATTGCAATAATTTCAAGCTGCTCGGGACAATCTAAGCTATAATCAGCATATACCTGTCCCCTGTTACCATAGCCGACAATAACGGCTTTTAATTTTTTGATCGTCATTTTTTTATTCATACCAATTTCTTAATTTTTTACACCATTTCCCCTACTTTTAACAATGTAGAAAAATTTAGGCAAGCTTAATTTCTTTGATATAAATCTCGCCTGCGGTTGCCGCATCACCTGCTTGTAATTTGATAACCGAAATATAATCGTATGCAAAGTTCGTAAGGTCAATTTCCAAAGTGGCCCATTGTCCTGCCGTCATACTTCTTTGTACGTCTTTCCAGAATTCTCCGCCGTTCTTGGAATCCCA
>JAZQGK010000209.1:0-23674 GCA_045539975.1 Candidatus Scatosoma sp.
GTTCTTCGTAGATATCGAGGGAGATTTTGTCTTCCCCTTCCGCCAAAGCAAACTGGTTGCCGTCGGGCAATACTACCGAGTTTGCCTTATTGATATCAATTTGATACAAACAGCTGTTAATTGCGTAGTCATCAATCTGCAAATACAACTGGTTGCCGTACTTTTCATAGATATCCGTCACCTCGATGGAAACGGTTGTCGTGCCGTTCTTGTTGGGTTTACGGATAGGCGTGGGATAGTCGGTTGCCAGCATCAAATTGACCGTGCCGTCTTCGTCCACGTCGGGATAACACAACAACGCCGCCTGCGCATAGTGGTTATCGAAAATATCAAAATCGAGGTAGATACGCTGTTTTTCTTCGCCGTCTACTTTGTAGTTGTAATAACGCACGCGCACGTCTTCCAAAACCGGAGCTTCGTAGTCCACGGTGAAGGAGAAGGAATAAGTATCCTCTTCTCTTGCCACCATCGCGTTCTCATCGCCCTCAATTTCTTGGAAGAACTCGAAATGCATTTCATATTTCCCGTTCGCTGCCAAGCCCTGTAATTCGGGGTCGAGATTGAGCTCTACGTTTGCAGGAACGCCGTTGCCGCCGCCCGTATACGCCTTGCCGACGCGGTAAATTTTATCCTCTAAAACAAGCTCGCCCGTTTCCACGTTGTACATGGTGTACTTGACCAAACGCGCGTTACGCAAAAGCCCTGCGTACACCGCTTTAATCGCCGTCGAGCTGAGATAATTGCTGTTGTTGCCCTCGCCGTAATACTCGTTATAACGAGATACCGAGCAATAGGCTTCGTTGACGTAAACGGGGTCGTCGCCGTCTGCAACCAAATACACGTAACCGCCCATAGGCACGATGTATTTTTCGTTGTAATAGGTGTTATAGGGCAGAGTTTCCCAAACGCTTGCCTTAATTTTATCTTCGTCTAAAACGGAAGCGTCCTGCGCGCAATCCGCTACTTCGAACGCGGAATAATCCAGCATCGGCGCAGCTTCCCAATCCCCGTAGAAGCCAAGGAAAGGAATGCTGAGGTCGCACTGACCGTCCGTCGAGGAAAGGAGCTGCAAAAAGCCCTCTACATACATACCGTTTTCAAAGTATACCTTGCCGTTTTTGTCAGCGGCTTCGAGATAATCGATTGCCGTCTTGTCCAAGGTCAAGGTCACTTGGATATCCAACGTTTCCCCTGCTTTTGCCGTGATTTCCTTGCCGGAAAGCGCTTTTCCGTTCACAAGCCAATCTGCCGTCGCATTGTTGAACATATGCGCTTGTTCGGAAACCGTCATCTTATCGTTTGCAAGCGTTTCCGTCATCGCTTCGTGGTTGACCGAGAAAGAAAGATTGTTGGAAGAGAAGTTCGTCAGCTTAAAGGACATCGTGTAGACGCCCGTCTTTTCGGGATCGTCGCCAAGTTCCAACTTCGGACGGTAATCGTTGTCTGCAACGTCCGTCCAAAGGTATGCCCCCGTGCCGCCTACGACGTTTTCCAACTTTGCAACCCCTGCGCCCTGCTTACGGGGCGAGTACAGCAAACCGTCCTGATCGTATACCATGCCTGCCGTGCTCATCGTAAGCTGCATAGCCAAACGGTTAATCTCAACGGGGTTCGTCAAGCCGAGGTCTTTCTTGATATACTGTCTAACGACCGCCATGAAGCCCGCCATATTCGGCGTTGCCATGGACGTACCGCTCTGTTCACCGTAACCGCCGGGAACGGTAGACGTGATTTCACCGCCGTGCGCCGTTATTTCCGGTTTGAGTTTTAAATCGTGCGTCGGACCCCACGAAGAGAATTCACTCATGAAAGGACCTGCCACGTAGTCTTCGCTGAGCGTCAAAGTACCGACGCGCTTGATTTTTCCTGCCGCAAGCTCTTCCGAGGTGTAATTCATCGCCGCTTGCACAAGTGCGTTTCCGGCGTTCATATTGATGGAGACCGCAGGTACGGGGTTTTCAATTTCCCCGAGGTTCATACGGATAACACCCGACACGTTGTTGTATACGATAACGCCGATTGCGCCCATTTTCATGGCAATTTCCACTTTTTCCTGGAAGATGGAATCGCCACGCGCAATTAAAGCGACTCTGTTCAAGCTCTTTCCTTCGGAATCCTTAAACAAGTTTTTAATGAGCGTATAGTCGGACGCCAAACCTTTACCGCCGACTACGACGTATTCGAACGTAGATGTATTATAAAGCGACTGCATCGAACCGACAAAATCGTAAGGATTGCCATCGATGTCACGGGATTCTTCAAAGAACACGAAGGATTTTTTCTCTTCGTTATCGGCATTTGCCACCATGTACCCGGCTTTCTGACCGTTAATACTTGCCACCGCAAGTGCCGCGGAGAAGGTCGAGGGCGAACCAATCGTACCCGAGTCGGGGTTGGAAGCAAGGTTCGTGCCGTACACGCCGCCGTAGCCTGCGCTGTAATCGTTACTTGCCGCACAAATTAAGCTGATGCCTGCTTCTTGGATACGTTCGTAAACGCTATTGAGCATTTCCCCTTCGTCGTCGCCGTCGTTTGTCGTCGTGAAGCCGCAAGACGTACCCAACGACATGTTGATAACGTCAACTCCAAGCTTTACGCAGTCGTCCAAAGCCGCCACGATGTCTTCCGAAACCGCGCCGCCAAGGTCCTCATCGTCGAGGTCATCGGTGAATACCTTACAAATGACAAGCTGACAATCGGGAACAACGCCCTTGAACGTTTCGGAAATGGGGTTGCCGTCCTTATCGGTATATCCTGCCGTATCATAGCCGCCGATGATACCGGCAACGTGCGTACCGTGGTTGGAATAAGAGGGATAAACGTCCGCGTCGTCGTCTGCATAGTCAAATGCGAACGGAACTTTATCGCTCACGTAAACGTCTTTCGCACTTAACTTGCCAGCATAACGCGTTTCCGCGGAAAGCTGGAAATCCTTGTCGTCAAACACGCTCTTTACATAGTCCTGATCCCAAGCCATATCCACGTTTTCGCTAGCAAAGCTTTGGTATGCAGGGTGGGTATAGTCCAAACCGGTATCCAACACCGCCACTACCGAGCCTTGACCGTATAATTCGGTAAACTCGGAAGAATCGTAAATACCCGTTGCGTATACGTCCGTTTCGTTGATGGTAACGCCCGATGTATCGATATCAGCCGTTTCCGGTTCGGCATACGCCGTCGTGATAACAACGCTGCTAACGCCCGAGATTTTCTTGATGGTAGACACGTGCTTGGTGTTCACTTCGATGGCAACGCCGTTTAACACAGCGTCATAACTGCCCTTGTATGTATACGAAATGCCCATCGAGGATAATTTTTTCAAAAACGCTTGCTGTTCGCTCTTGATATCCGAAGCCGCAACGTTGCCCGTGAACGAATCGATAAACGCATTTACACTGCCGTCTGCCTGATCGACAAGGGGCTTCCCTTTCAACGTTACGATAACCGTTCTCGTTTCATATTTCGGCGCAACGTCCTCCGATTTCATGACGGACGAGTTAAAATTCTCCTGCATGATTTTGGAAGTATCGTATTGTCCCGTCACGTCTTTGAAAGACGCCGTAGCCGACTGCGTAGCAACCTTATCCACGCTCGATACGCCGTCCGCCGCGCCCAGTCGAACGTTCCGTTCCAGCACGAGCGAGGAAAGCATCATCAGCGACAAAGCTCCGCATGCAATACGTTTTGTGAGTTTCTTCATATAGCCTCCTAACCGAAAAAATTCAGTTCTTGTTTCCGAGATTGTATCTAAGAAAAATAGCTCTCAAAAACGGGCTTAAACCCATAATGACCCTATTTTCCTATTCTACACTATTGTACACCTATCTATGCATTTTGTCAAGTTTTTTTCTTGATTCCGCCCATAACAGTCCCGAAAAAACGCGTGAAAATTATGTGAATAAAAGCCCCCTCTTTTTTTGTCATTTTTCTCGTCCTTTTTACACCCCTTGTCATACAAAAACGGCGAAGATTTCTCTCCGCCGTTTCGTATCGTATGCTATTTTTATGCTTATCTTTGCACTCTGCCGCTTGCGTCGCCGCCTGCAAGGTTCTTCACTTCCGCTACGGAAACCATGTTATAGTCCCCTTCTACGGTATGCTTTAAACAGCTAGCCGCTACGGCAAATTCGATTGCGCTTTGTGCGTCGTAACCGTTCACCAACGAATAAATCAAGCCGCCGCCGAACGAGTCGCCGCCGCCTACACGGTCTACGATATGCATGGAATATTTCTTAGAGAATACTGCCTTGCCGTCCGTGTACAGCATACCCGACCAGTCGTTATCATTCGCGCTCTTGCTTTCGCGCAAAGTGATAGCCACGCCTTTAAAACCAAAGCGTTCCGTCAATTTTTTCGCAACGGAAATATAGCCTTCTCTATCCAATTTACCGCCATAGATATCCGAATTATCTGCTTCGATACCAAACACGTCCTTTGCGTCCTCTTCGTTGGCGATGCAGTAATCGATATACTGGCAAAGCTCGCCCATGACTTTCCCGGCTTTTTCCTTCGTCCATAACTTTTTACGGAAGTTCAAGTCGCAAGAAATGGTGATGTTTCTTTCCTTTGCCTTTTGGCAAGCTTCAAGACAGATTTCCGCAACGTTATCCGCAAGAGCCGGCGTAATCCCCGTGAAGTGGAACCATTCAACGCCCTCGAAAATTTTGTCCCAATCAAAATCCTCTTTCTTCGCCATCGCGATTGCCGCGTATGCGCGGTCGTAAATGACCTTAGAAGGACGCTGGCTTGCGCCTTTTTCACAATAATAAATACCCACTCTTTCGCCGCCGCGAACAATCTTCGACGTGTCTACGCCGAATTTGCGCAACGAGTTCACCGCCGCTTGGCCAATTTCGTGCGTGGGAAGCTTCGATACAAAAGCAACGTCCATGCCGTAGTTTGCAAGCGATACGGCAACGTTTGCTTCCGCGCCGCCAAAGGTCGCTTGATATTTATCGCTCTGTACAAAGCGAAGATAGCCCTCGGGGGCAAGTCTTAACATCAATTCACCAAAAGTTACGATTTTTTTCATGATTTATTACCTCGTTTATTTTTTACCGTTTGAAAAATTTGAAATCGCGCGTAATTCCTTTACGCCTCTTGCATTTTCTCCAATGCTTCTTTCACAAAGAACGAACCGCCGATTGCCGCAATTTTATCCCAAGCCAAGAACTCGTCAATGTTGCTTCTGTCCACACCGCCCGTGGGAATAAATTTAATTTGAGGGAAGGGTGCAGCCAAAGCTTTCATCGCTTTCAAGCCCCCGTACACGTTTGCCGGGAAGAATTTCACCGTCGTAATCCCCAAATCCAAAGCCGCCATAATCTCGGTAGGCGTTACGCAACCGGGATAATAGGGAATATTGCGTTCGTTGCAAATCTTCGCAACCGCTACGGAAAGTCCGGGCGAAACGATGAACTGAGCGCCCGCTTTCAAAGCCGCTTCGCACTGTTCGGCGTTGATAACCGTCCCTGCGCCGATTGCCATATCGGGATAGTTTTTGCATGCGTATTCAATCGCTTCCGCAGCACAAGCGGTACGGAAAGTAATTTCTGCCGTGTTGATGCCATTGTTTTTAAGCGCCGTTAAAATTTTATCCGTTTCGGACATCTCTTTGATAACGACTACGGGTACAAATTTTTCCATATATTTTTACTCCATCTTTAAATATTTCATTGCATTGCGATAACAGATATCTTTTACGACTTCGCCGACGAGTTTGATATCCTGCGTCATTTCCCCTCTCTCCATCATGCCGCCGAAATAGTTACACAAAATACGGCGGAAATAATGATGACGGGGATAGGACAAGAGCGAACGGCTGTCGGTGAGCATGCCGACGAACGCACCGATGTGCCCCGTTGCCGTCAAATCTTCCAAATGCTTTTCCATGCCCACTTTGTTGTCCAAGAACCACCACGCAGGGCCGTACTGCATTTTTCCTCTTGCCTCGTCGCTTTGGAACGAGCCAATCAACGTCATAATTTCCGTATTCATTTTAGGGTTCAGGTTAAACACGATTGTCTTAGGCAACGAGTTTTCGCTATTCAGCCTATCGAACAAACGCGACATATTCTTAATTGAATTGTCCTCTGCGATGCTGTCATAGCCCGTATCCAAACCGAGTTTTTGCATCATCACGGCGTTGTTATTGCGCATTGCCCCAACGTGCAATTCCGTTGCGATACCATATTTTGCATACAGTTTGAACAAGAAATAGGTTAAATATCCCTTGAAAATTTCACTTTCGCTTTCCGTAACGTCGTTGCCGGCTCTGCGTTTTGCAAATACCGCAGCCGCCGCCGAACGCTCTGCGATGGGATACACGTTTTGCAATGCAACGTCCGCAGCCGTTGTTCCCACTTCAATAAAGGCTTGTAAACGTGCCTCTATCTTTTCTTCCAAGACGCCCAAATCGGGAACCTCGCCTAATTTGGCGATAAAATCGTTGTACTGCGCCGCTTCTACGTTCATAATTTTGTCCGCGCGGAAAGCAGGGATAACTTTGAATTTATACCCCTTTTGCGCAATCGCGGGGAAAGTGGAAAGGTCGTCGAAAATCTCGTTCGTCGTAAATAAATGCGTTACGTTGGATTGTTCGATAAGGCTTTGAGGGGTGATGTTGTTCAGTTTGATATACTCGTTACACCAGTCCCAAATGAGCTCCGCATTCTCTTCATTGATTTCCAATTCGCAGTTGAAAAATTCTTTTAATTCCACCTGCGACCAGTGATACAAAGGATTTCCGAACGCCGTGCCGAGCGTTTTACAATACGCAAGGAATTTTTCCTTATGCGAAGTATTGCCCGTGATATATTCTTCGTTTACCCCATAGTTACGCATCAAACGCCATTTATAATGGTCGCCTGCAAGCCAAATTTCATACACGTCATGGAAGGTTTTATTCTCCAAAATTTGCTTTTCGGGCAAATGACAATGATAATCAAAAATCGGCATATCTTTTGCATAGGAAAAATATAATTTTTCCGCCGTCTTATTCGTCAATAAAAAGTTTTCTTTTATATAACTCATTCCGTCACCTCTATTAGCCAAAAAATTCTGTTTCCAACATCGCGCAAAGGCAATGATAAATAGGCAAGTGCAACTCCTGCACCTTAAACGTTTCCTTTTCCGGAGCAATCACGCACGCGTCCGCTATCTCTTTCAACGCACCGCCCGTATTGCCAAGCAACCCGATGACTTTCATGCCTTTCGCCTTCGCCACCATCGCCGCATACAGACAGTTTTGCGAGTTCCCCGAAGTGGAAATGGTCATCAAAACGTCCCCGTCTTTCCCCCAAGCATTAACCTGCTGTGCAAAGACAAACATCGGGTCTTTATCGTTGGCGTACGCCGTCGAATACGCGACGTGTCCGCAAAGGGATACCGCAGGAAGTCCGCCTTCCAAACCCTTTTTCAAAGCCTCGCCTTTCTCTCCGTACACGTCGAACTTTTTCAAAAATTTTTCATCTATCGGACGGCATTTTTTAAAACTTTTTAACAGTTCGCCCGCGATATGCTCGCAATCGGACGCGCTGCCGCCGTTGCCGCATAAGTACAAAGTACGTCCCTTTTTAAAACAAGTTTTTAAGACGTCAAACGCATTTTCTATATCCTTTCGATGCTCGCAAAGCATCGGATAACGGGTCGTCAGCTCTTCTAAAATCATTTTTGCTTCTGTTTTCATAGCTCAATCTCCCAAAGCGATTGCCAAAGCGGCAATATCGCCAACGTTTTCACTTAACTGTGCAGGTACAATTTCGCACGCTTGCGCACTCTCTTGCAGCGCCTCACCCTTTATCTGCTTTTCCATAGCAGGTATCAATAGCGCCGACGAACGCATAAATACGCCGCCGATAACAACCTTTTCCGGATTGATAATATCGATGAGCACGCTTAAACCCTTGCCCAACATTTCACCGCTCTTATGGAACACACGCTTGGCAAATTTATCGCCTGCAAAGGCACGTTTGGCAAGTTCCTTCGTGGTTATTGCATAACTGCCGTCCGCTTGTTTCATATAATCGGGAACGTTTTTGCTGCGTTTTGCCATTTCAACCGCCAAACGAGAAATTCCGCCGCCACTGCAAAAACCTTCAAACGAACCGTGTTTTCCATATCCACAGGGCCCGTTTTTGGCAAGGCGGATATGCCCGATTTCCCCGGCGTTGTCGTTTGTACCCACGTACAGCTTGCCGTCTAAAATCAAGCCCGCACCCAAACCCGTACCAAACGTTATAAACACCATATTGTTCGTGCCGCGACCTGCGCCGAACCGCCACTCTGCCACGGCGCATGCGTTGGCATCGTTTTGCAATTTCGATTGCAAGCCCGTATTTTCATAGACGTACTGCACGATGGCAAAGCCGTGCCAGCCCACCGCCAAATTGGGCGGACATACGATAACGCCCGTCTTACTGTTCAACGGACCGCCGCAGCTGATCCCTGCGCTCGTCACGCCGTATTTTTCTTTCCATTCGTTTACGAACGGCAACAACCGCTGCAACGTTTCTATGGGACTGCTTTGCGTGGGCGTCTCTTCACGATGCAACACCGTAATGCCGCCCTCTTGCACACGTCCTAAACTCACGGCACATTTCGTACCGCCTATGTCAAACCCTATATAGTGCATTTTTTCTCCGTGCTATGTTTATTTTGTTAAAACTGATTAAAACGTTAATACCGCTGCCGCAATAATCAACAAGCTAAAACTCAAAACCATTGCGCTGAGCGCAAGACCTACGATACCAAGCACCAACGTTGGGATGGGTTTTACTTTGCCTTCCCGCTTTTGACGGAAAAAACACTTCATAGATTGAATTCCCATAATCAGCGCAGGAATGGACAACGCGATGCCAATAGCGGTAAGCACCAAAGCAATAATCATCATATCGCTATCGATGACCACCTCGGTTGCATACGCATAATATTCCGATTCATAGTTTAATCCAAGTGCCTCGCTGATAAGTTCCAAAGCGATAAGCACAAGGAAATATGCGATACCAGCCAAAATGGTGGACGCAAGCGCTTTCCCAAAGCCAACCTTTTTATTCCCGGCAGGCGCAACGGGCTGAACGGGCTGTTCGAAATCCGTCACGGTAAAACTTGCAGTGTCCGTGTTGGAAGATTCCGTCCCTTGCGTGCTAGACGCTGCGCCGGAAAAGAATTCGTCGGTTTCCTGACATTCTTTACAAACTTCTGCATCGTAATCAATTTGCTTTCCGCATTTTCTACAAAACATACTTTTTTCTCCTTTGTATCCCTTTTTTCTATTTATAATTGACCGTCAAACATGTTGACAATTTGAGCAAAAAGCTCTTGATTGACCGCACTATACAAATGATGGTCTATCGTGCTGTAATACGCCGCTTTCTCCTCTTTGGTCAATTTTTCACCCTTTTCCATTTGCAGCTTTTTCAAACCGCTTTCCACTTGGCTTTGGTACGCCGCCGCCTCTATCGAGTGCCAGATATTGTTATGGTCGCCCTGCAAGCCCAAACCCTCGTAATAAATCACGTTCGGGTTGGTGATTTCATTTCTATGCGCCATAATCGATTGCCCGTTGTAGGTAATCACCTTATCGTCCACGCCTTGCGCAATCAACACGGGAATATCCACAGAATTGACCCCTTTTACGCCGCTATATTCCACATAATCCCCAAACAAAATCCTTTGGTATACGCTGAATACGGGTTTGGGAATCAACGCAATCTTACCTGCGTACTGTTCGCCCTTTTCCAACATAATTGTGTAACCGTTGTTCATCGGCGCAATACACGCACAACCGCGGATATCCTTTTGCAACGCCAACACCGACGCCACTGCATATCCGCCCCAGCTATGCCCTACCAAAAACAAGGGTTGCTCGCTGTAAGGCTGAGTTTTCTTTAAGTAGGTAATCGTGCCGTCTAAATCCACCAAAGATTGACACATGCCCACCGTCGAATCCCCTTTCGATTCATACGTTCCCTTACAATCATAAGAAAATACGTTATAGCCGCTGTTGACAAAATACTCTACCATCGGGAGATAATCGTCTGCGCCCGCATGAAAACCGTGCACGACAACGACCAGTCCTTTCCCCTCTTTTGCGGTATAATAGTATCCTTTTAACTCCGATTTTTTCGTTTTGTAATAAAACTCACTGCGGGGCAATCTTTCTTTGACGCGTTCATAACAGTATTCGCCCGGATAAAGACTGTAATCAGGACGCTCGTACCTGGGGAAAACAGCGTCGTAAGCAATGACGGCGGAAGCGACCATCATCGCACTGAACCCCGTCAGCGAAGCGAGAATCGCCGCTACCACCTTCTTTTTTCTGGAAAGAGGTTGTTTTTGCTTCTCATGCTCCTTATTTTGGCTTGTTTCCCGTTTTTTAAACATATACTCCTCTGTCCTGCGGCTTCATTACAACCGCGTCAGGTCTATATTTGCAAAATACCGAATTTTTGAAAGATGCGCCGTCGCCACGGAAAGGGCGTATTTTTCCCCGTCGATTTCTTCCGTCACCGTCTTGACAAACTTTTCGTCTGCATAAATCTTCGATGGCTGAAACCGAGCGCCGCCATTCGCCTTAAAAAGACTCTCTTTGGCGGTCCATTTTTCCATCAAAAACTGCGTTCGATAATCGTTGGCGTCTTGTATACTCTGTTGATAAACCGACTTTTCCTCGTCCGTCAATACTCTTTCTAAAATTTCGAGTTTCGCATTAGAAAGACTTTCGATATCCACCCCGATTTCACTGCGGGAAACCGCCGCCGCCACCACTCCGTTGCTGTGCGATAAAGAGAAAAAGCAGGCGGAAGTAGTCCATTTGCCGTTGGCGTTTTTTTTCAACTGCAAATCGTGGATTTTATACCCAAACGAGCGCAACAAGGCGTATTCTAACAGTTTCCAAACGTAATATTTTTGGTTCTTTACCCCCTCGTGCGAGCAACCGTTTATCTCTTGCGCGCGTTGGAGCGGATACAATAAATTGATTTTTTCTTCGCTGACAGCGCCGTTTGTTTTGGGTATCTTCGCCCAGTACACGTCGGCGATGGGCATATTTCGAAACAGCTTACGCACCTCGTCCGCCTGCGTGCATTTTTTCTCGCCCATTACACATTCATAGGCAAAATGTTCGCAGTTGTTATAGAGGATATTATAGCCTCTTTCCCCCAAACGCGAACGGCAAAGCGCTATCGTTTCCCGGGGATTTCGCCGAGTTTTTTCTTCCGTTTCGTTTAATACCGCCGTTTCCAAAACACCGCCGCAAAGAAAGGTAGCCTTATCCGAGGCACACACCTCGATTTCGCTGTCTTTCAGCATTTGACGAGCAGTAGGCGCTAAGCCGAATTGAATAATTTTTCCCCCGTCCACAAACACGCCGTAATGGTAGATATCACCTAATTTTACGCGCACCATGTCGCCGGGCTTGGGAGAAAGGTTTTTCCATGTCATTGCGCTACCTTTTTCTCAATATAATCGATGACGTCGCCAACGTTTTGAAAGTCGCTAAAACCCACGTCGTCGAACTGAATCCCGAAAAATTCCTCTATCGCGATTACGATATACAAAATCCCCACCGAATTGAGGCCCAAATCGGTTACGAGGTTGGATTCCTCGGAATATTTGGTTTCGTCATAATGACTGCCGGCAGCCATTTTAAACACGTCTTTGAGTTTTTCTATAATCTCACTTCTCGTCATTTCCATGTTGATTTCTCACTATTTTCATACTGGGCGAACGCACGAAATCCGTCGTACGGATTTTTATTTTGTTCACGCGCGCAAACGAGGGCAGCGTTTGATTGATTGCGTTGATTTGCTCTTTCAAATGCCCCTCGATATCTTCGATACCAAGCGCTTTTATCACGGCCAGTCTCGGCAAGATTTCCAAGACAAGCACGCCGTCGCTTTCATAGACAAGGCAATCCTGCACGGTATCCAAAGCGTCGAATTTGCTTTCAAGCTCCGCCGGGGAAATGTTTTCGCCTGAGGGCAGGACGATAATCTCTTTCTTTCTGCCCGTGATATACAAAAATCCATCCTCGTCGATGCGCACAAGGTCGCCCGTTTTAAACCAACCGTCCTCATACGCCGCAGCGTTTTCCTCCGGTTCGCCAACGTAACCATCCATCATATTAATGCCTTTCAACCAAAGCTCCCCCTCGACGATGCGGTATTCCATGCCGTCATAGATATACCCCACCGACTCCGGCTTTTTCAAAGCCTCAGGATTGCCGCTGACAAGGTTCGCGCTCTCCGTCAAACCGTACCCGGGCAAAAGGGTCACGCCCAGCTTTTCATACTCTTTAACAAGGTAGGGCGCAACGGCGGAAGCACCGCAGATAATCGTCTTTAAATCCACGCCCAACATATTGCGGTTGAACTGTTTGGAGAGGTTGAGCGCAAGCTCTGCCAAGGCAGGCACAAGCACCATAATCGTGGGCTTGAACACCGCGATTTCCTTGAACATATCTTTGGTGTTGCGACAAATATACAGCGCACTGCCCGTGTACAAATTTGTCAATAAATTACGAACGAGCCCAAACACGTGCGTCAAAGGCAACACAAGGAAATATCTTTGCCCAAACACTTCGCGAATACCATAGCAGCCGTTCTTTACCCCACGCATGAGGGCACGGTGCGAAAGCAAAGCGCCTTTGCTTTTGCCCGTCGTACCGCCCGTGAATAAAATGGCACACGGCGCGCTTTCGTCAACGTCTGCACATTCGACAGTTGCCTCGCTTTCGATTGCGTCGTCTAACAACAGCAGTTTCGGGTTCTTTTCTGCCGCGAAAGCTGTTTTTTCTTGCAATAAAGACGAGTACACCAACGCTTTTAATTCAAATTTTAACGAACAGCCAAATACCGTCATTGCGTCCAAGTGCGGCGGCAATAATACCGCTACCGCGCCCAACGTCGTAATCGCAAGAAAGGTCTTTGCAAACGAAACGGAGTTCGGAATCAACACACCTACTCTGTCCCCAGCCTTAATGCCTTGCGCTTGAAGCGCGGCACGCATTTTACGCGTTTGACCGTCCAGTTGTTGATAGGTAACGGCAGCCCCGTCCACCAAAGCAACTTCGTTGGCATACGCTTGTACGCTATGCGTCCACATTTCACCAACGTTTTTATAGTCTACAATCTTGTTCCACGTCGTTTCGTCAGTGTACTTTTTAAAGACGCTCATGTGATTTCTCCTTGCTTTTTTTCTTTGTGTACTTCTCGTAATAATATTCCATGAGTTCGTTTTCTTTCTCACGAATGTATTTGCTCGCCTCGTCAATTTCGTCCATGGACGGAATTTTTCCGCACATCGCGTTGACGTCAATAGGTTCACCGATGACCGCCACCTGACGGCTGTACCAATGCTTGCGCTTGATGATACAAACGGGAACGACGGGCTTGTGGCTGATATGCGCCATCAAAATCGCGCCCGATTTATAATGATGCGCCTTTTCTCCCTCGCGGTGCACTGTGCCCTCGGGGAAAATGACAACTGCCTTTTCCGCTTTTAACCGATCGCAAACCGCATGGAAAGAACCCATATGGAAATTGTCTTTATCGACCATGATACAATGCATCGCATTGAAAAATTTTTCTTTCCTTGGCGTATCGAATAAATCCTTTGTCGCCAAGCAATACAATCGGCGATACCAAAACGCACAATGCACGGTAATGGGATCGACAAAACTGATGTGGTTGGAAGCAATCAACGCACCGCCCTTGATTCTCTTGGGTACGTTTTTGCTTACGCGAATGATTTTCGGCCGCAACCAAATTAAAGTCGGCACAATCCCCGTTACTTTTACAAAGTCGTAAAGGAAATTACTCTCCCTTTTTTTCTTGTTCTTTTTCGTTTTGTTTTGCTGTTTCTCTGCGTGCAAGCTCATTTTTTAACTCGATCACCTTATCTCTCAATCTTTTGTTGATAATCTCGATATTTTCTTTCTCCGAAAGCTCCGCTTGATACCATTCCTTTACGTTGATGGGTTTCCCAATCATCACGCAACCGCGTTTTTTGGCAAAAAATGGATAAGCACCATTGACGGCAACAGGCACGATAGGCGCTCCGCTCGTCAAAGCGATATACACGGCGCTGGGTTTAAAGGGCAAAAGCGAATCTTCTCCTTTTTTCGGGATACGGGATTCCGGAAAGGAAACAACGACTTTATTTTTATCCAAAAGCCGTATACTTTTGCGCATGAAAGCACACTCGCGGGCGTTTCGATTGACTTTGATACTGCCAAGCCCCTTTAATAAGCCCGTCAAAAACACGTTTTTGTTGTACATGAGTTCTGCAACCTGACAGCGTAAATTACGCCCGATAAACACGAACATCAAAAATGCGTAATCCCAAACGGTATGATGGTTGGAAACGATAAGCGCCTTGCCTTTGATGCGGCGGCCTTGCACTTTTTTGTCCTCGTAATAAATCTTTTTACGAAAGGCAAACAGGTGCGGAATCCAACCGGTAATTTTTACAAACCAGTGCACAAACCAAACCATTATGCAATCTCCGTTACAACCGCCGAATGATTTTCGCTCTCCGTTTGTGTTTTTGTATACAGTCTATTGACGTTGACTTGCAACAACGCAAGTGCAAGGATATTGATGGGCAAGATGGGGAACATACAACCCAAAATGACAAACAAAGCTTTGCAACCTACCAATTTTACGCCCAATTCCTTGGCTTTTTCTTGCTGCATCGTAAAAATTTTCAGCATATAAACAATAGACGCAAAGGGCAGGAAACAGGACAACGCCCAAGCCAGTACATTATTGTACTTCTTCGCCAGTTCTTTCATCGATTTAAACAGGTAAGCAACCCAGATAAACCCGAAAATAAAGCCCGACAAGATAGAAAGCCCGATTTGCACAAACAAAATCTCCCCTTTCTCTTCCTTTTCTTGGAACTCTTCGGTTTCCACTTTCGAAACGTCGAGGGTAGGGTCACTCTTTTTCAATTCCTCTGCAACCAACTTAGGCGAAAATTCCTTAGGCAGTTTAAACGCCCAGAAAAATCCGATAACACAGAAGATACTAACGATAAACGGCACGATTAACGAACCGAAATTGAAGACTTGCGAAACGTCTACGCCAAATTTTAGCGCCGCTTCCTCATAGCTCTCCGCCCAGACCATTCCGTTTGCGCCTTTGCTGATGAACAGCATTTTAATCCACTCGTAAATCAGCGAACCGGAAATAGCGGACGCAATCGAGCTAAGAAGCGCCTGCGCCGCAAAATACATTGCGGAATGATTTTTACCCGTTAATTTTTCTTCTACGCTGGAAATCTGCGCGGGTACGAGATAGGGCATCATAAAGAATGCGCCTATCGACCAGCTGGCAAACACACCGCCCACACAACCGATAATATACTGCAATAACACGTTGTTCTCGCCAACCACAAACTTGGACGCGAAGAAGAACGAGAAAATCGCTACAGCAAAGGAAAGTAAGCAGGTTTGATAGGTAAAACGCGTGCCCTTTTTGGCTTTGAGTTTATTAAAAAGATACAGCATGATAGGCACGGGCGCGAAAGCGCTGGTGTTCAAAATTGCCATACCGACGCCGTTAAAGCCCATACCGCCTAAAATCATAGCGTTCATTGCCACAAGGAACATCTGCAAACCGATAAAGCTAAAACTGTTGATGATAACCCAACGCATAAACAGTTTGTTCTTGAACGTGAGTTTCAAACTCTCTTTAAAGGTTACTTTTTCTTTGACAAGCCCCTCGTTTTCGGGGTAGCCGTATTTTGCGCCTTCCTTGATGAAGAATAAAGGAATGGTCATCGTCAACATCAAAGGCAGACAATAGAATACAAACTTATCGATATGCACGCGCAAGCCGTCTAATAAAATGGGAACGAGCGCATACACGATGCAATACGAAATCGTATCGAAGAAGGACTTGTAGCCAGATACGCGTAATCTTTGCGGTTCGTTGACGCAAGTCGTCGAAAGCGAGCCGTAATACGCAATCAAACACATGGTATACGTCGTGAAAAATACGAGCAACCAAATGCAAATCCAAATGGTGTTCGCTACTTGGTTCGTCCCAAAAATAGGCCACCAACAGCAAGCAAACGAAATAATCATGGGGAATAAACATACGAGAATCGCGGGTCTTCTTCTCCCCCATTTGGTAGACAGAGTATCCGTCACGTGCGCAAGAGGTACGTCGATAATGCCGTCGAAGATTTTCGCCAGCGCATACAGAATCGGGAAAAGCGCAGGCATGATAAAACAAGTACCGCTGACAATCGCTTGGTAGCTATTTCCCTCGCCAAGCGCTGTGGGATTGATGGCGTCGGTGAAATATGCGCCCATCAAAACCATCAAGAAATTCGGGCCAAAACCCGCAAACCCATAGATAAATTCTTTCCATTTCTTGTTCAATGCATTAATCATTTGTAACACTCTCCATAAAAGCAATCGCCGCAATCCGCGCTCTTTTTTAAGACATTTCCCACGACGTCTTAAATGCGGATTCACCTTGATTTTTTCTCTTGAGTAAAGCTCATTGGGGTACAAAATGCCAAAATAAAGCTATTATATTTATTCTATCACATTTTTTTCACATTTGCAATACTTTTGAAACATTTTTCCGCCTGCCAAAGCCACAAAAATATTGCTATACCCATAACGAAATATATCCTCGTTTTTATAAAATAAAAACGGGACAAAACCACCCCGTCTTTGCATAATAAAAGTCCCCCGTTTTTCCGGAGGACTTTTTCTTGTTATAATTGATACCAAATAATCACGAATACGACGCTGATAAGAAAGAATAACAAGCCTGTAAAAAAGATACAGCCGTCCCCTTTCTTTTTGCCTTTGCCAAGCTTCCGTTCTCGGTACTGTGCATACGTTTCATGATCCTTGCGCGTAAAGGGAATGAGCGCTTTAATCGCCCTGCCCAGCGCATAACCGATGCCGAGGAACGCGCCCTCGCCGCTCACGTATAAGAGCCCGGAAAAAAGCATCAACAACGCACCCGAAGAGAAAAACGCGTCGTGTAAAAGGCGCATATTTTCCTTGGCGTCTGCTTGGAAAAAACCTCGAATTGCAAAGACGACGAGTACGATGCCCGACGCTACGCAAAAGCTGATGAGGTATCTCCATAATAACGTTTTTGTTTCTTTTTCCACTACTTATACCTGCCGTTTTCTTCGATTATTGAAGCTGCTGTTTATATTTTTCCTCTTCCGCGTTGTTGCAGTATACGAAATGCCCAGGCGCAACTTCGCGCATCGAAGGCATATCTACCGAGTAATCGTGTTCTGCAAGAGGGTTGTATGTCATTCTTACACGCTTTTTCTCGTAACGGGGATCAGGCAAAGGAATTGCCGAAAGCAACGATCTCGTGTACGGATGCAACGGGTGTTTGAACAGTTCGTCTGCCGAAGCAAGCTCTACCATCTTACCGAAATACATAACGCCGATTCTGTCCGAGAAATATTTAACGACGGAAAGGTCGTGCGCGATGAACAAAATGGTAAGCCCCAAACGCTCTCTCAAATCGTTGAGAAGGTTGATAACCTGCGCCTGAATGGATACGTCCAAAGCCGAAATCGGTTCGTCCGCGATAATCATTTCAGGCTGCATAATAATAGCTCTTGCAATACCGATACGCTGACGCTGACCGCCCGAGAATTCGTGCGGGTAACGATCGGCGTGTTCTCTTACCAAACCTACCATTTCCAAGATTTCATACACTTTTTCCGTGATGAGTTTCTTGTCGCGGATACCGTTGATAATCAAGCCTTCCGCAATGATTTCGCGAACGGTCATACGAGGGTCCAACGATGCGATAGGGTCTTGGAAAATCATCTGGATTTGCGTGATGAGTTTCGCTTTTTTTGCAACACGACGTCTGCTTGCAAGCTCTTTCAAAAGCTCTTTCTTTCTCTCTTCGTCGCCTGCCGCGTCTTCAAGCTTGGTTTTATATTCCGCTTCCAGTTCCGCAAGCAACTGGTTAGAATACTGTTTGTTTACAACCTTGTCGGAAACTTTTGCACCGCGGATCAATTCTCTGTTTTCTTCTACAACAGCCCAAAGCTTTTCATTGATGTCGGAAATTTTTCCTTCAATCTCTTCCTTTCTGCTTTCGTCTGCTTTCAATTCGGCGCGCAATGCCTTAATCTGCGCCGCAGCCTGTTTGCGGGCTCTTGCAATCGCGTCCTTGTAAGAACGCGTACCGGCACCGACTCTTTGACCTTTGAAATATACGTTGCCCGACGTGATGTCGTACAACTTGATAATCGAACGACCCGTCGTCGTTTTACCGCAACCCGATTCGCCTACCAAACCGAAAACTTCGCCTTTCTTAACTTCGAAAGACACGTCGTCAACCGCGCGGAGGTCTCTATTTCCCATACGGAAATATTGGCAAAGATGTTCTACTTTCAACAAAACTTCATTGTTATTCATCTTGTTCGCCCCCTCTTTCTTTCATACGTTTGATACGCTCGGTAATGATTTTGGGAATTTCCACTTTTTCTGCGTTCGGGTGCAATAACCACGTTGCCGCATAGTGCGTAGGCGTAATTTCAAACATAGGAGGCTGCAATTCGTAATCGATTTCCAGCGCGTACTTGTTTCTTTCCGCAAACGCGTCCCCAACAGGGGGATAAATCATGTTCGGCGGCGTACCAGGGATTGCGTCCAACTTCTCGTTGGTATCCAAGTCGGGCATGGACGAAAGCAACGCCCACGTGTACGGATGACGGGGATCGTAGAAAACGTCCTCCGACGTGCCGTATTCGACAATTTTACCTGCGTACATAACAGCGATTCTGTCCGCCATGTTCGCAACGACGCCCAAGTCGTGCGTGATGAAAATAATCGAAAGATTACGTTCTTCTTTCAACTTATTGATAAGTTCCAAAATCTGCGACTGAATGGTTACGTCAAGAGCCGTCGTAGGTTCGTCACAAATCAAGATATCAGGGTTTGCAGAAAGCGCAATCGCGATAACGATACGCTGACGCATACCGCCCGAGAATTCGAACGGGTACTGATTGTAACGGATACGAGGTTCGGGAATACCTACCTCTTCCATCAACTTAATAGCCTTTTCCTTAGCGATACGCTTGGTCAGCTTGTAAACGACCTGCGATGCCTTTTCTTTCAAGTAGTCTACCAAATCGATACAATGTTTTTCTACGTCTACGTTTGCTGCGTTTTCTACGTCTGCCTTGAATTTTACAATCGCACGGTCTAATACCGAAACGATGCTTTCAATCTGCTTTTCAGGCTCGATAATGAACTTAGGAACAACTTTCCAGTCCACTTTCTTGCCCTTTGCAATCAAAGCGTCTCTCTTCGCTACTTGACGAGCATAACGCGCTTCTTCTTTCGGGTTGTTTTTAATATAGAAGAAATACTTATCAACTTCTCTGCCCAGAGCGCCGCTAAACGTATACGCAATGTTGTCTTTGATAACTTCCAACGGGTCAATCGACGCACGAACAGCCTTATTGAGCTGTTTGCAGGTTTCTTTTGCCTGCGCTTTCGTGAAGTTACCCTGACGGAAGAATGCCGTTGCTTCTTCCAAAGCCTTAATCGCAATTTCCTTGTTTGCGCGCGTCTTATCCAACGAATAGATAACCGCCGCCTTTTCCATCGCAAGGAAATCGTTCATGTAGTCTTCCATCAAGAAGTCGTAAGCTTTTTGGTTTGCTTCTTCCGCAGGCATCTGGCTAAGATCCGCCGTCGGGTTCTTATACACATAATACCCGATTCTGAAGAAGTTATACCCAGGCTGCGCGAGGATTTCCGAAAGCAACGCACGCGTTTTTGCAAGCGTCGACGTTACTTCTTCGGATACTTCGGCATTTGCCGTGGATTTACCGATCAATTTCTTGACAGAGTCTTTGAAAGTACTCTTTGCCTGTTCTGCATGCAAAACAGCGGTAACGTCTGCCACGTTTGCATTCAACTGCTGTACGTACTTGGAAACCAAGTACTTATCATCTACCGCTTTCAGCTTACGAAGCGCGGATTTCAACGTTGCAATCGCGTCTACCTTTTGTCTCTTTTCCACAAGGAAAAGGAAATCATCGATGATTGCAATCAATTCTTCCGCTTCGTTACGTGCGGTGTTGTAGCTGTTTTCCAGCTTAATCGCCTGGATATTAAAGCGGTCGAACGTCTTGATATATTCGCCTACTTTTTCCAAATACGCAGCCGTTTTTTCTGCGTCTGCCGTACCGGTGATTTTCTCATCGGAAAGCGCTGCTACCATGGTCTCCGAAAGCACGGAAAGCTTTTTATTGAAAGCGATACGGCCTTCTTTGCGGTTTGCTTTGTTCTTCAAAAGCATTGCTTCGGTGATCTGCAAACCTATGCGCATGATAGGGTCGAGGGAGGAGAGCGGGTCTTGGAAGATCATGGCGATCTTGTCACCGCGAAGCTTGTGCATTTCCTCTTCGGGAATACGCACCAAGTCCTGCCCATCGTACAAAATTTCGCCGCTTTCGATGATTGCGTTTGCGGCAGAAATACCCATAACCGCTTTGGAAGTAACCGATTTACCCGAACCGGACTCCCCTACGATTGCCAACGTTTCCCCTTTGTACAAGTCAAAGGAAATATCGCGTACAGCCTGCACTTTACCTGCCTGCGTACGGAAGGAAATAACTAAATTTTTAACTTCTAATTTCTTTTCCACGACGTTAATCCTCCGAACCTCTAAGAGAAGGATTGAACGCATCGCGCAATCCGTTACCGAACAAGTTGAAACTAAGCATCAACAAGCAAATAAACAATGCAGGGAACAACATCATGTACGGATACGTCGTCAAGTACTTTTGTGCGCTCGACAACATGTTACCGACGCTGGTCATGCTACCCGTCTGCAAGTTAATAATACCCAAGTAACTCAAACTCGATTCCGAGAAAATCATACCGGGGATCGACAAAATCGAACCGGTAATAATCGTACCGAGCGAGTTGGGGAAAATATGCTTGAACATGATTCTCTTATCGCTTGCACCGAGCGTTCTTGCTGCCAAGACGTATTCTTGGTTCTTAAAGCGGTAGAACTGCATACGTACTCGGCCTGCCATACCTATCCAGCCTGTCAAGAAGAAGGCTATGAACAATATCGTCAGCTGACTGGTTGCACCCATGTGCATCTTCAACAGCGTGATAACGATCATGAACGGAACTGCCGACAAAATATCCGAGAAACGTTCCATGAACAAGTCGAGTTTGCCGCCGTAGTACCCTTCGATTGCACCATAAATAGCACCAACGAGCATGTTTACAAGCGAAACGCTAATCGCCAAGATGAAGGACAATCTTGCACCCGAACCAAGACAGGTAAAGATGTCTTTACCAGCCTGCGTCGTACCGAACAAGAAGGAAGGTTCGGTGATGCCGTCTTTCAAAACTTGGCTATGATAGTATTTGTAATATTCGTAGTAGTTTACGCGAACTTCGTACTGGTCGCCCTGCTTTTTAATCGCGTAATCATACATCTTTTCTTCGCCTTCGATGAGCATCTTGCTGGTGTACAAGTCCTTTTGTACCCCTTCGCTGTTGACGCCACTGTTAGGACGATAGCTCTTCGTGAACTGCACGTTGCCGTTTTCGTCAAAAGCAATCGTGCCGTCGTCGTTACGTTCGATTTTGGGAACGGCTACCTTTTTCTTCTTGTTGACAGTGCCGTCCGCGTTCTTCGCGTATACTTCCTCGATTTCATACCAACGGTTGTAGTTGGTTGCAAGCTGAGGATATTTCTTTTCCAATGTTGCGCTCAATTTCGACAATGCGGGATAGACAATCTGAACATTATGTTCGTCTTGGTACTCCTGCAAGGCTTTAAATTCCGCAGCCGTCAATTTTTCTAAGGTACAACCCGTCAAATAATAGGAATCCATACGGAAGGTGTAATATCTACCCGTTGTCGTTTCTTTCACGGTATATTTGTTGTCCTTGATAACCAAATCGCCCGTTTCCTGACCGATTGCGCTGTATTCGATAAACGTCGTTTCGTTCAACGTCTTCTTCGTGCAACCATCCCAGAAATCCCAGCCCAAATTAACGCAAAGCTGGTTCTTCGGGTAGTTATAACGGAAATACGTATCTTCGTACGCAACCGTATAAGGGCTGATAGCCGGCACGATAAGAGCAAACAATACCAAGAAAATAATGATACCGAACGCAAATACCGAACCTTTATTTTTGCGGAAACGCAACCATGCGTCCTTGAAATAGCCGATGGGCTTGGTTTCCAGTTTTTTATCGTGCGTCATGTCCCGACCAGTAGCAGGGCGGAATTTTTCTTTGGGAATATTCATGTAATCTGTCTTTTCCATTTTACTTCGCCCCCATTCTGATTCTAGGATCGATAAATCCGTAGCTGATGTCTATAACGATACCTGCTGCCAAACCGATAAAGGTATAGAACCCGGAAAGCAACATGAAGAAGTCATAGTCCAACGAGTTAATAGAGTTCAAATACAACCTCCCTACGCCGGGGATTGCGAAAATCTGTTCGAGAATAAGCGAACCGGACAATACCGAAATAAATTCACCGATAATCATCGGGAAAATAGGTACCATCGCGTTTCTCAATGCGTGGCGGAAGATAGACTGTCTCTTCGTAAGACCCTTTGTACGCGCAAGCAACAAATACTCGCCCGTCAATACTTCCGTAAGCTCTGCACGCGTGAAACGGCAATAGCCTGCAATCGAGCCGAACGACATCGAAAGCACCGCGGGGAGCATGGAACGGAACATGGGCCAAGAGAAATAATCGTAACCCGCTTCCATCGTAAGAGGGAACAAATTCAACTTGAAGCAAAGAAGGTATTGAATCAAGAACGCCGTAACGTAAGAAGGCACGGAAATAAGTACCATAACCAACGTGCTGATGGTATGGTCCTGCCATTTGTTCTTACGAAGTGCGGCGTAAATGCCAAGCAACAAGCCGATAGGCACTGCAAACAAGCTGGAATATACGTTGATAAGCACCGTAGGAGGCAACTGCTTTACGAATACGTCCCAAACGGGCTGGTTTCTAAATTCGGGCATGTTTACACCGATACCCCAGTCCCCGTGAAGGATAATACGTTTCAAATAATTAAAAAGCTGTACCAAAATAGGGTCGTAATACCCTCTTGCCTCTAACTGCGCTTTAAGTATAGCTGCGTCCTTGCCGAATTGAACGTCAATGACGATAGGTAACAATTTGATTAAAACAAAGCACGTTAACATAATGATAGCGAAGGTCATAACCATCAGACCGATTCTCTTCATTATATACTTAAACATATACATAGTAAAAACTCCTAAAACTTAGGTAAAAACAGCATATTAACCGTTTTTTTCAACCTTTAAAACTTAGCCCTTTAAAAATTAACAAAAGCGAATCGAAAGTCCATCAAAGGGCGGCACCATTTTTACCAACACAAAGCACGTTAACGAAATAATGGCAAGGGTTAAAAACATCCAACCGATTCTTTTCATTATATACTTAAACATTCGCATAGTAAAAACTCCTAAAATATACCAAAAAATAAGGACTTTCTTTGAACTTTTGTAAAGTATTAAACACCATTATAGTGGGGTTTGCACCCCACTATAACTGTTGTTTAATTATTCAACTGGTTTTTGCGATATAAATCGCAGCGCTTCTTACTTGTAGTTCAATTCGCCGTTTTCAGCGTTTTC
>JAZQGK010000210.1:0-4050 GCA_045539975.1 Candidatus Scatosoma sp.
GGGTATTCAATGTATTTGTATACCCAAAAGGATTATATTTATTATACAAAGACAGATATATTGAGGAACATAATATTACCATTGAAGATATCACGGACGAGCGGTTTAGCGGTAGTATTCGATATTAAAAGCAGGTGCTGCCAAGAGCGCACCTGCTTTTCTATCCTTAAATTACAATTTTAAATTTTTTCAAATCGTTTTCTTCCACTTCCAAAAGGACAAAGGAGCCATAGCGTTTTTTGTATGCTTTCAGCATTTTAAGGATGTCGCGTATTGCTTTTTTCGTGAGTTTTTCTTTATCCACCGGTAAAAATTGCGTAAAGAGGGTTAGCATGCATAAAGGAAGGCGGATGTTTCGTTCTTTTTTATCAAATGTAAATATAATTTTCATTCTATATAAATTTCCACGTGGTCGCCGTCTTCAGAGTCAATCTCCAAAATTTTGCCGAATACACCCAAAGAAACCAACGTTAACATTTTTTTAAAATCAATAGAGCTAAAAACGTTTTTGCCATTAAAAGAAATAGCCTCGGAAAGACTATCGCTTTTTAAGAGCATTTCAATCAGGGCGACGGGTAAATTTAAATTCACTTTATTTTTATTATCTAAAATACGAATTTTGAGAACTTTTCCCTTTTCCGTTTCATTATCCGAAAGCGTGGTGACGGGCTCCGAGCCATCATCTAACAGCTTATCTACGCTAATTCCAAAAATGCGGGAAAGTGGCTTTAATAAAGTGATATCGGGGCAAGAGATATCGTTCTCCCATTTAGAAACAGCTTGCGGAGAAACGCCGCAGATTTCCGAAAGTTGTTCTTGTGTAATACCTTTTTCTTTGCGATATTGGGCAATATTTTGACCAATTGTTTTCATAAGTCCCTCCTAAATTATGAGTACATTATAACGAAAATCACCTAAAAAAACCAATAACCAATGGTTGTTTTTGCTTAACCATTGGTTGTTTTTTATATATTCAATTAATTTTTTTATAGCTTTCCACGAAAGTTGTGAACTTTTCACTATATCTTACGGGAATCACAGCATCAATTTTCGCGCCGTCGTCGGTAAATTCTACGTTCCGTTCCGTAAGGCAATCCTTTACAGATTGATATTCGTTCATTTGCACATAGGGCACAAAAAGGGAACAAAAGAGAAATTCTTCTTGAAACTTGCGTAAAATTTCTGTTCTCAAAGCATCAATCCCTATATTTTCTTTTGCGGAAATTGCAACGCTGCCATAGGGCAACGCAGAAAAATCTACAATATTTTCACTTTTATTCATTACAATGAGATACGGGGAAGAGAAATTCATCTCTTGAAGTGTAGCGAGTGTGGTTTGTATTTGCATATCATATTCACCCGTTGCGTCACACACAATAAGAGCCAAATCGCAATTTAATGCACTTTCCAGCGTTGATTTAAAGGCCTCGATTAAATTATGGGGCAAATCTTGCAAAAAACCTACCGTATCAACAAGCAGAAATTCAACGTCTTCGATGATAAAAGTTCTTGCTGTAGGATCAAGGGTTGCAAATAGTTCATTTTTAACGTAAACGTCAGCCCCTGTTAAAAGGTTCATTAAAGTGGATTTTCCCGTATTTGTATATCCGACCAAAGCAACGGTTTTTACGTTAGTCTTTTTCCGGCGCGCAGTTTGTAAAGAACGGCGTTTTTCCGTGTCTTTTAAGCGATTTTCCAAGTATTTGATGCGGCTTCGGATATAACGCCTATCGGTTTCCAACTGAGTTTCGCCTGGGCCGCGCGTACCAATTCCGCCGCCTAGACGCGACAAAGCGGAACCTTTCCCTTTAAGTCTTGGATAAATATAGTTCAGTTGCGCTAACTCAACCTGCAATTTGCCTTCACTGCTTTTTGCGTTTTTGGCAAAAATATCCAAAATTAAAGTCGTGCGGTCGATTACCTTTCTATCGTTAAGCGCAGCGGAAATATTAAGAGTTTGAGAGGGGGATAACTCTCCGTTAAAAAGTATGGCGATTTCATCTAATCCGTTTAATAACTCGCGGAGTTCGTGCAATTTTCCTTCGCCGATAAAAGTCGCGGCGTTGATTTCTCGAATATTTTGATAGATAGTTCCTGCGTATAATGCACCGGCGCTTTCAATTAAAGATACCGCTTCTTGCTGCAAAACTTTATATTTTCCCGCGTTTTCACGCGTAATTGGTTGAATAATATATATTTTTTCAATGGTGATGTCGATGTTTTCGTACATAAAAGAAATGATCGCTCCTACTCGTCGTCCTTGCGCAATTTTACAGCACTTGCAACTTTTCTGCGGTTATCTTCCGTGATAGCAGCATAGTGTTTTTTCGTCGTATTTACGTCGCGGTGGCCCAAAACGTCCGCTACGATATATATATCGCCCGTTTCATTATATAAACGTGTACCGTAAGTACTGCGGAGTTTGTGCGGGGTGATCTTTTTAAGAGGGGAAATAATTTTGCTATATTTCTTTACGAGGATTTCAACAGAACGAACGTTGATACGCTTATATTGCATGGAGAGGAAAAAAGCTTGTTCGTTTGCCGGAATCTTAGGATCGTTGGATTTTTCCGCAATATATTCTTGTAGCGCATATTTAACCTCGTCGGAAAAGAATAAAATGGCTTGATTACCGCCTTTTCGGGTCACCAAAAAGGAGTTTTCTTCAAAGTCGAAACTATCATTGTCCAAGCCAACTAACTCGCTAATACGGATACCGGTCCCCAAAAAGAGGGTAAGAATGGCAGTATCGCGGACTTTGGTTTTATTGTGATAGCCAACGGCATGCTTTGTCAACCCAGTTCCCGTCTCTGCGACGTTTATCAATTCGGCTACTTCTTCCTTATCCAAACGAATAATTTCTTTTTCATGCAGCTTAGGCGTTGGAACTTTGGCAGAATTATCGACCTCGATCATTCCTTTGCTAAAGAAATACTTAAACATAGCGCGAACAGCAGAGAGTTTTCTTGCCTTCGCGCGTTCATCGCAGGACAAATATTTATCACGGAAACGATAGTGGGATAAATAGCTTAAAAACAATTCGATATCATGGTGCGTAACTGCTTCTAATTGTTCAAGTGTTAAATCCAACACGTCGAAGTTTCTATATTTCTTTTTGCAAAGGAAATCAAAAAAAATACGCAAATCATACGCGTATTTTAAGCGAGTTTGCGGGCTGGTTCTTGATTCGACCCCTAAAAAATAATCAGCACAGAAATAGGGGAGCTCGTCTAATAGCTCGGAAACTTTGTCGATATCGTTAATATTACGTTTTACATAGTAGTTTGTTTTAGCCATAACATTATTGTAGCGGATTTGGAGTAAAAAGTCAATAGGAAATTAATATTTTCCGAAAAGTTATCCTATGCTATGATACTTTGCGTATCATTGAAATTCGTATCGTAAAAAAGTGAGATGAAGGGTTGAAGTTTTATTGAAGAAAAGATATAATAAAAGCAATCTGAGGAGGTTGGTTATGAAATTTTGTGAAAAATTAAAACAGTTGCGGACGGGAAAGGGATGGACGCAGGAAAAATTAGCAAAGGAGTTATACGTTTCTCGTTCTGCCGTAGCAAAATGGGAGCAAGGAAGGGGGTATCCAAGTTTTGAATTAATAGAAAGATTATCGGACATATTTGAGTTTTCCATTGATGATCTTTTAAGTGAGAAAGAATATAGGATGATGACAATAGAAACCAACATAAAATCTAAAAGACAAAAGAATTATAATAAAATAATAGGTATTATCAGCAGCTTTCAAAATATCAAAACGGAGAATGTAGCACGCGGTGATTCAATAGCTATTATGTATATGACACAAGACGAAACGCGGTATTCGGTAATCTATATGTACGATTCAAGAGGTAAAAAGACGATAGTTTTAGGATATGGAACAAAAATCTTTAGGGGAGAGGAGGTAGCAATTCCTAGAGAAAATTATTACGGGTTTAAAGTGAGTGCAGAATTTTATTTTGCTGATCAAATTGATAATAAAAACGCCTTGTTTTTCATGTTGAAAAGAGGCGTTTTTTATTTTATTTATTAATGATG
>JAZQGK010000211.1:0-2017 GCA_045539975.1 Candidatus Scatosoma sp.
TTAATTGTCCTCCGATTTTGTTTTTTGTCGCAACTGCCAGGTCACGACTTTATTATACAAAATCGGAGTTTTTTTGTCTATTACTCACCGGTAAACCTCTACCGAACCACGCCACTATGGCGTGGTTTTACTATACAAAAAACCACCCGGCTTGGGTGGTTTTTCTGCATTTTTACACTATTATCTGTTACGCTTGCAAAGTTCTGCACAGACCTCGGAAAGTTTCACTTCCTTAGCATTCAAAAGCACCATCACGTGGTACAACAAATCCGCCGCCTCGTTGATAACGCCGACCTTTTCCGAATTTTTCGCCGCGATAACAAGCTCCACCGCTTCTTCGCCGACTTTCTTGCCGATACGGTCCACACCGCGCACGAACAAAAAGCTGGTATACGCGCCCTCTTCGGGGTTCTGACGGTACTGCGAAACAATACGCTGCAAACGCCCGAACATTTCGCCGCCGATTTCGTTATATTCGCCTTTGATTTGCGTGGGGAAGCAGGAGAACTCTTTCTTTTCAGGGTTCGCCAAACCTTTCTGTCTTACTTTGAGCAAGAGCTGCGTTCCGTCGTTATTCAAAAACGCGACTTTAAGTTTCTGCGTATTGCCAATGCCGTCGCCGAAACGCGAAACGCCTTTTTCTGCGTCAAAGTAATGCGTATAACCCGTTTCAAACGTTTTTTCCACCGCCTCTGCGTTCATGGACGCGAGCATCAAAACCTCACCGCTTTCGTAGTCCTGTACGACTACGGGAATCGTTCCGTTTTCGTTAAATTGAAACGCGCTAATATCTAACACTTCTTGCTTTGTTGCCATAGTTGTACACCTCCGTAAAGCATCTTGCTCCTTTATTATACTACAAAAAACCCTGTCCGTCAATAGCAGAAAAAAATTTTTTTGCCCTTTTTATACAATTTTTTTCATTTTTTCACAAAAATTCCACACCCTATTTTCCGTTGTCATATCCTTTCGTGACAAAAAAAAGGAGAACCTTTTGAAACTCTTCCCATAGGGAATTTTATCAAACTCGGCTTTTGATAAGTCGAGTTTTTTTGTCTACGCATAATCGCTTGAATTTAATTTGCCTTTTTGATATAATAAACGCACCGATAAATAAGAATTTTACGGAGGAGGTCAACACAATGAAAAAAACACTATCGTTAATTTTAGCCTTAATAACCCTTTTGTTCTGCCTTGTTGGCTGTTCAAAATTTGAATATAATACCGTTATTCTCAAAGACGGTTTTACATTCAAAAAATCGTGGATTGACAGCAATAATGACCTTACCGAAAGTAAGACCTTTGTTGTCGAAAGCCAAGAAGCACTTGATGAAATCTTTACGGATTTTAAAGATGTGGACTTTGACAAAGAAATGGTTATCATATATTGCTACACCACCATATATGTCAGAGAACAGAAACTTGAAAAAGTATCCTTTGAAAACAACATTTTAACCATTGAATTTGATGTCGTAGATGGAAAACCAGGCACGGGAGATGCTACTGCTCCACAAACAAGAACTTGTGTAATTTGTTTAGATAAAGTTGTAGCTACTGAGGTGAAGATAACATACAACGGACAATAACTAACAAATTTCAATTTGTCGAACTAAAATAGGTGCAAACCTTTCACCGAAATGCACCCATAACTCTAAAATTCGCACCCACCCGAAAATTGTATCAAAATTTTAGTTTTCTCACAAAGACGTATAATCCGAACCACTTTATCGTAACGAGCGACTGGTTCGGATTTACTTTTATTATTCCTAATGCGCAATCATAAAGAAACGGCGGTTATCCATAGTGGATAGCCGCCATTTTGCGTATATAAAACTGAAAATATTTTAAGGTTTAATAAGATTATCTAAATAAAAAATACGCCCGTATAGACGAACGTATTGTCCTTTGGCGTTGGTGTAGATGCGAAGTTTATGATACTTTTCGCGTTCGGTTAAAATATTGGAAACAGCGTAAATTTCGCCGCTGTTTTCGTGAATGATGGATTTACTTCAAAGCC
>JAZQGK010000212.1:0-4521 GCA_045539975.1 Candidatus Scatosoma sp.
TGCATTCGGCATTACGCACCGAAAGCCCCCAAGCTTGCCGTGCGGACGATTTTAAAAATTTCCTTGTACATGCTGTTGTTTATGGACAAAAAGCGGTACATGGTAACCGATTGCGCTGTGGATCTTTGCAAAAAATTAGGCAAGAGCGGTGTGAGCGGTTTTGTCAATGCGTTTTTGCGCCGATTTGACAAGGCGGCGGTGGACGAAGCTATGCCCAAAGGGGTAGCAGGCGAGGCGATCCGCGCTTCCTATCCATTGTTTGCGTACGAGTTACTGAAAACGGAATACGGAGAGAGGGCGGCGGCGATTGCAATGGCGAAATCTGCCGGGGTATCCGTGCGTTTTGATAACAAAAATACGGACGGTGTGGAAAAATATGCGGACAAAGAGTATATAAAAACGCCGTTTGCAGATAATTATATTTTTGAAAATTTTGTGCGTGACGAGGGGTTTGACGCAGGCGAGTACACCTTTCAATCGGTGGGCAGCATCGCCATTTGCGATTGCGTTGCTCCGTGCGAAAATTTACTGGACTGCTGCGCTGCGCCGGGCGGAAAATCGGTGCTTTTGGCGAAAAAATGCACGCACGTGACGTCGTTTGAGTTGCACGCGCACCGTGTAGAGCTCATTCGTCAGTACAAGACGCGGATGGGCGTGGAAAACGTGACGGAGTATCAAAAGGACAGCTCGGTTTTCGACGCGCAGTTTGAAGAAAAGTTCGACGCGGTATTGTGCGACGCGCCCTGTTCGGGGTACGGCACGGTCAGCGAAAACCCCGATATTAAACTCTTCCGAAAGAAAGAGGACATCGAGCAGCTTGCTAAAATTCAGCAGGAAATTTTGGCAACCGTCTGTCGCTACGTGAAAAAGGGCGGCGCGCTGTACTATTCCACTTGCTCGGTGTTCCGTAGGGAAAACGACGGTACGGTGGCGGCGTTTTTGAAAGCGCATGCGGATTTTGAAGTGGAAGAAATCGACAGTCCACTTGCCTATACGAGAACGAAATTCGGGTTACAGTTTTTGCCGGACACCGCGTTTGGGGCAGGCTTTTACGTTTGTAAAATGAGGCGTTTATGAAAAGGATTATCCAGGATTTGTCCTATGCGGAATTAGAAGAGCTTGTCCTTGGCTTGGGCGAGAAAAAATTCCGCGCTAAACAGCTTTACGAGGGTTTGATGCAAGGAAAGGCGATTAGCGAAATCACCTCTCTTTCCAAGGCTTTTAAGGAGACGCTTTGCGAGCAGTTTGAGGACAGAACTCTGAAAATTAAAGAGAAATATCAATCCGCGGACGGCACGGAGAAATTCCTTTTCGAGTACGCGGACGGCAACCTCGTGGAAGGGGTTTTGATGAAGTACAAGTACGGCTATACCCAGTGCGTTTCGACGCAGGTAGGCTGTCGTATGGGTTGTAAATTTTGCGCTTCGACCTTGAACGGGTTGATAAGAAACCTTACCGCCGGCGAAATTTTATCGCAAATTTTGGTGGTGAACGCTATGCACAAAGCCGACGTTTCAGGGCAAGGTGCGCAGGCGCGTGCGGTGACGAACGTGGTATTGATGGGCAGCGGCGAACCGTTGGATAATTATGCGGAAGTGCTGCAGTTTTTGCGTTTGGTGACGGCGGAGGGCGGCGTGTGTATCAGCGCGCGGAATATTTCCCTTTCCACCTGCGGTATCGTGCCGAAAATGTACGAGCTGGCAAACGAGGGCATTCCTTTGAATTTGACGGTATCCCTGCACGCGACGGACGATGAATCCCGTGCGCGGACAATGCCCGTGGCAAAGGCGTATAAGATTGCCGAGATTTTAAAAGCCTGCGAAAATTATTTCAAGAAAACGGGCAGAAGATATTACTTTGAATATACCTTAATTGAAGGGGAAAACTGTGATGAGGAGCACGCAAAGGCGCTTATTCAGCTGCTAAAAGGCAAGCCCTGTCACGTGAATTTGATTCGCTTAAACGAGGTAAAGGAAAGGGATTTAAAAGCGCTTGGCGACAAGCAGGCATACCGTTTTTTGGGTATGCTGGAAAAGGGCGGCTTATCCGCGACTTTGCGCCGTCAAATCGGCGTGGATATCGGCGGTGCGTGCGGACAGCTCCGTGCCAGTTATTTGGACGAGAACGGCGAAGCGGCGAAGTAAAAGGGCGAAAAACACAACGTTGATAAAGTAAAAAACGACGGGAGAAAGAGCATGGAAAAGGTAAAAATTGCGCCTTCGATTTTGTCGGCGGATTTTTCAAAAATGGGCGAAGAAGTGCGCGGTTTAGAGGCGTGCGGTGCGGATATGGTGCATTGTGACGTGATGGACGGCGTGTTTGTCAATAACATTACGTTCGGTATTAAAATGGTGGAGGATTTGCGCAAAATCACTGCGTTGCCTCTCGATTGTCATTTGATGATCGTACAGCCCGAAAAGTACGTGGAACGCTTTGCGAAGGCAGGTGCGGATATTATCACGGTGCATTACGAGGCTTGCAAAAACAACCTCGAAAACGTGCTGCGCCTTATCAAATCGACGGGCGTGAAATGCGGCGCGGTCATCAATCCCGACACCCCCGTCAGCGCGATTGCGGACGTGATTCCGCTTTGCGATATGGTGCTTGTCATGAGCGTTTTTCCCGGCTTTGGCGGACAAAAATTTATTCCGTCGGCTCTTGATAAATTGCGTGAAATTCGCGCGATTATCACGGCGAGCGGAAAGGATATCGATTTGGAAATAGACGGCGGCGTCACCGAGGAAAACGTGGAAGAAATTAAGGCTGCCGGAGCAAATATTATCGTCGCAGGGAATACGGTTTTTAAGGCGGAAAACCGCGCGGAAACGATTGCGAAACTCAAAGCATAAACAAAGCATAAATAAGGCGCAAGGTGAGCGCGGATAAGGGAAAAAGTAATATTTTTAGGGAAAATTGAGAGAGAAAACGAGAGAAAAGGGTTTGTTGAGGCGTTAAAATGCAAACGGTGCAAAAAAAGAAAATAGATTTCACGGAGGGGAAGGTGTTTTTTAAACTCCTCCGTTTTATTCTGCCTATCATCGCAACCAACGTATTGCAAATGTTTTACAATGCGGCGGACATGATGGTGGTCAGCCTTTCGACGGAAGAAAATGCCGTCGGGGCAATCGGTATGACGGGCTCGTTTTTGAACCTGATACTCAATATTTTTATCGGCTTTTCGGTGGGCGCGAACGTCGTGGTGGCACGCGAGATCGGCGCAAAGGACAGGGGGCGCACGCAAAACGCCGTGCATACCGCTCTGCTGATGGCGGTGATCTTCGGTTGCGTCGGCGCGGTGCTTGGGATTTGCCTTTCGCGCTCGGTATTGACGCTGATGGGCGCGTCGGGGAACTTGTTAGACCTCGCCGCGCGGTACACCTATCTCTATTTGGCAGGCGCGCCGTTCTTGGCGTTGACCAACTATTTAATCGCCATTTTCAGGGCGAAAGGGGACTCGAAAACGCCCCTCGTCGTGCTGACTTTGGCAGGTATTTTAAACGTGGGTCTTAACCTCTTTTTCGTGCTCGTGGTCGGATTGTCGGTCGAGGGCGTCGCGATTGCAACGGCAATGGCAAACATAGCTTCGTTTGCGGCTTTGATTATCAAACTCCGCCGCGACCAAGACTATACCACCTTTTCTTTCCGAAAACTGAAAATTGAAAAAACAGCCTTTAAAGACATCGTGTTCAACGGCGTTCCGGCCGGCATTCAAGGCGCGCTGTTTTCCCTGTCAAATATGCTCATTCAATCCTCTATCGTGACGGTGAATAACAATCTCGTGGGCGCGGGTAATAAATATGCGCCGATTGTCAATGGCAGCGCGGCGGCAGGGAATATAGAGGGGTTTGTGTACACGTCGATGAACGCGGTATACCAGGGCGCGATAACGGTGACCAGCCAAAATATCGGAGCGAAAAAACCGCAGCGCGTAAAACGGATTTTGTATTCAAGCTTGCTTGCGGTGACGTGCGTGGGCGTGTTCGTGAGCGGTCTTGCGTATATTTTAAGACGCCCGTTGTTATCCCTTTACGGAGTGAAAGGCGGCGCAGAGGGGAGTATGGACGCCCTGGCTTTGCAGGCGGCAATGGTGCGCTTTAAGCTGATTGTTCTGCCCTATTTCCTCTGCGGTATGATGGAAGTCTGTTCGGGCGTTTTGCGCGGCATGGGCAAAGCGATTGTATCGACGGTCAATTCCCTTATCGGGGCGTGTTTGTTGCGCGCGGTATGGCTGTGGACGGTGTTTCCTGCTCGATCGACCTTGGAAATTATCTTCCTTTCCTATCCGATTACTTGGATTGTAACGGTGGCGGTCGCTTTTGTGCTGATACAAGTGCTGTTAAAACGAATGTTAAAGAAAGCGGAAACGGTATAAAATATAACCGTCTCTATCTCATGGGCAGAGGCGGTTTTTTGATATGGGTATTGACAAAAACTGGAAATTATGATATATTGTAAAACAAGGAGCGTTTTATAGACAGCGCATAAGAAAGGTAAAACGATAAAATTTTTATCCAAGGAGGT
>JAZQGK010000213.1:0-18734 GCA_045539975.1 Candidatus Scatosoma sp.
ATACGGTGACGTATCTGTTCCAAGATAATGTTTACGAAGAAGAATATTCCTATCAAGTAGCGTGTGTGGATGAAAATGCGGCTATATTCCAAGACGCATTCTCTTTCCCTGCGTATTTTATGAAAGGAGCGTCGTATACAATCGATCCCGTGGTGGCATACACGGCAGGCGACGGCACTTTCAAGAAAAATGAAGCAGTGGTTAGCGTATCGGTAGACGGCGGCGAATATCAAACGCTTACTCCTGCGCAAATGAGCGCCTACAAAGTGGAAGCGAATCAAACGTTGCAATTCAAGGCGACGTTCGGCAATAACTCTATTCTTTCGAAGCTGTATTCGGTGGTAGATGTAGGCTTTGGCAAAAAGACGACGGAGAAGGACTACTTACCGTACTGGCAGGGTAATTATACTTCGTCGGAACTGTTGGAAGTTGGCGCGGCGTATACGTTTGGCGGCGATGCAAGCCTGCAATTCATTAATCCCGTATCGGGGAAGAACTTTAAGACGAATTTCAAGGTGGAAGCTGCTTCTGCAGAAAGTGTAATTGTCACCTTGCGCGATGCTCGTAATCCGATGAAAAATTACGTTACGTATACCTACTATCAGGCAACGCCTGCAACCGTGGCGGTGTTGGCGCAGCAATTCGTGAACGGTCACCTTGTATTTGAAAAGGAAATTTACACGAGATATAAAAGCGTCAGCGGCGAGTATGCACTTGCGTATTCCGTAGCGGGAATGGAAACGGGTGAAATTGTGGTCGGCGGCGTACAACCTTTTGCGGAAGACGATACGTTGATGGAAATTGCTACGGTAGGCACGGCAAACGGTGCAATAATTACCGTTACGCAGCTCAACAATCAATCCTTCTCGCAGTCGATTCGCGAAAGCAAACCGCAGATGAGCTATCAAGAATCTAACGGCGTTTTTGAAATCAATGCAATTTACAAAATTATGCCTTGCTATGCAAGCGCGGTGATGTGTTCTGTGTTGACAAAAGATGTCAAGCTGACTGTATATGCGCCGAATGGTGACGTTGTTACGGCGGTAGACGGTACTCGCTTGGAAGGCGTTGTAGCAGGTCAGGCTTACGACATTCAGCTTTCGCAGACAGGGCAGTACAGAATCTCTTACGAGGTGTCCTGCATCGGTTCGTCGAGAAAATCTGGGGAAGAAGTATTGTCGGACGACGATTACTACATTGTCAACGTCAGTGAAGGGATTGCGCCCACCGTTCAGTTTACGGACGGTTCGAACGAAAAAACCACCGTATATCTTTCCGTAGGCAGTACGCATACGCTCAAGGAATACACGGTAACCGATAACGTATCTTCTAGTGAGAAGATTAAGGTTTACACGATGGTTTGCGATAAGGGCTTTATGTTGGAAGAAAACGGTTACGATGTAGATACTTACGTCTTCAAGAACGTTGGGGAATTTATCGTTTGTGTTTATGCCTACGACGAGCTTGGTAACAGCTCGAGAGCATACTACAACGTAGTGGTGTCCTAATCGGTGGGAAACAAGGAGAAAAAGGATGAAAAAACGAATTATTTCATTATTCCTCAGCGCGCTTTGTGTGTGTTCGCTTGCCTGTGGCTGTAAGGGTGGAGCAGGAACGCAAACACCGACGGGCGAAGAGAGGGAAAAATATAGATATACGAAGGGCGTCCATAATTTGACCGCACCCGAAGCAAACAGCTATATGGTTCAAAACGGCAAATGCGATTATCAAATTTTGTTGCCTGCGAATATGGATTCTAACCTGATTGTTGCAGAAGCAGAGCTGAAATACTTCTTTGAAGAAGCGACGGGCATAAAGCTTTCTTCGGTGATAGAGCCGGCGGAAGGAATGTCGCACACAGCGGAAGGAAAGTATATTTCCATCGGTTCGACGAAGATGTTTGAATCGGCGGGGATTGACTTAAAGGCGGACGTTTTGGGTTCGGAAGGGGTACGTATCGTCACGAAGGATAAGACTGTGTACGTGACGGGTGTAACGACGACGGCGGCTTTGAACGCGGTGTATACCTTCCTGAATATCATGTTCGATTACGAACAGTTCGCGTACGATTGTTTCACGCTGACGGAAACGAACAACGCAAAGCTTCGCAACTTTGACGTTGTGGACGTACCCGATATCGAAATGCGAGCATGTCCGTCCAGCCTTACCGAGCAGAATCCTGAAAACTTGCAATACCGTTTGCGTACCCGTCCCTATTCGGAGTATTTCTTACCCATTGGTGACACGGAAAACGGTGCGACGGAGCATATTATTCACAACACGTCGAACGTAATTCCTCGGGAGGCGCATCCAGAGCATGATAAATGGTTTTCCGATCAAAGCGGTCAGGGTGCAGAAAATACGCAGCTTTGTTATACGGCGCATGGTGATGCGGAAGAGTTCGATGCGTTGGCAGAACGTGCAGCGTACGTAATTACCCGTTCCTTGATAAAATACCCTGCAGACAAGTATCCGTTGCGTAATATCGTAACCTTTACGCACGAGGACAACTCTAGCGTAATGTGCCGCTGTGAACACTGTATGGCGGCACAGGTAAAATACGGCACGCAGGTAGGCGCGGCAATTGTGATGGCGAATGCCATTCGCGCGAAGATCGAAACGTGGATGAATCAACCTGAAAATGCGGCGTATAAGCGTGATAACTTTAAGCTTGTATTCTTTGCGTATGCGGCGTTTGTAGATGCTCCCGCGCATTATGATGAAGCGCAGGGTAAGTACGTAATCAATCATCCCGACCTGCAAATGCGTGACGACGTAGGCGTATACTACGCGATTTCCAACGGCCTTAGCTATCAAAAGAATTTGTATGATGAACTCAGCAAGGAAGGGGTTGAAAACTCCTTGAAATGGTTTGACATTTCCCCTTCCGTATATCTTTGGACGTATGATGCTAACTTCGGCAACTTCTTATTTAGAACGGCAGGTACGAACTTCTACGATACCGATGCATATCAATTCTTTGCACAGGGAAATGCGAAGGGATTGTTCAAGCAGTCCGCAATGCCTGGCGCGAACCTTACTTCTTTCCAAATGCTCGACATTTATTTGGATGCGATGATGCAGTGGGATACGACGAGAGATATCAATGAACTGACGCAAAAGTGGTTTAAGGCAATGTTCAAAGATGCGGCGGACGTTATGTTTGACTTGTATTTGCAACAAAACAACTGGGCCTTGATTATCGCACACGAAACGAAGAAGATTGCCCAAACGGGTATCATCAACTATTCAATCGGTAGAGAGTACTGGCAGTATGAAATGCTGAAAGGTTGGCTTGATAAAATTGATGAAGCGCGCGCTTTGGTTGAAAAGTACAAGACGAGCGATCCTGCGCTTTATAAGGTATTGAAAGAGCATATTGACATCGAATGGGTATGCCCTGCATACTACGCAATGCACTACAATGCAGACAGCTTTACGAACGAAAAGTACAATGAAATGGTCACCTATTTCAAGGTAGACATTGCAGGTTTGAAGGATTTCCGTATGTCGGAACGCTCTGCATCGACGATTGGTACGTGGAGCGCGACCTTGTCTTTGCGATAAGGCGGTTTTACGGGAAAGGAGAAGCTAAAACATGAAGAAAATTTTATCGTTAGCATTATCTTTAGTGATGTGTATGTCGACTGTGGTAGCGGCAGGTTGTAAGGAGGGCGGTTCGCAATCGACTCCTCCCCCTGCGCAAGCGGTTGAGCATTTACAACTGGAAAAGAGCAACGTACTTTTGACGCTTGGCGACAAAGCGGAATTGTCGGCGTTCTATAATGAGATTAAGGGCGAAACGCTTACGTGGTCGTCCTCTGCGCCGAAGGTGGTTTCCGTGGACGAAAACGGCTATATCGAGGCACTCAGTTTGGGTACGGCGACGATTACGGCGAGCTATGGCAGCAAAAAAGCAAGTTGTTTGATTGAAGTTAGCCTTTCGGGCAATGTTCCGTATTTGAATTTCGAGAGTGGTATCGGTGACGAAATCACGCTGATGAAGGGTTCGGAATTTAGCTTGAAATCGTACGTGCAATTCAACGGCGGAAAGTATTACGATGGCAGTGTGGAATACTACGTTGCAGATTCTACAATCGGCACAATGGACGGAGATAAATTCATTGCGACAACCAAGGGCGGCTCTACGCAGGTTAGCGTATTTGCAACGTGGCGTGGACAGACGGTACACGCAAAAACGGTCACGATAAACGTTGTTTCGGAAAGCACGGTTTTGCTCAACGGCGGTAAACTGATGTCTCTTAATCTTTACACGACGGCGCAGCACGCGGGCGTAGATTATGCGACGACGCAAACGATTTCGTCCGTCTACGTTTCCGAGGATGGCGAGATTATCAGCGATTACGATATTTCGATTGTAGACGAAGGGATTGCTAGCATCGAACGCTCGGGCAGCGAATGGACGGTTTCGGCAAACAAAGCAGGGAAGACGAATTTGATCGTTTCCTACGGCGAAAATGAATACGCCTTCGACGTTTATGTGAGCCGTCCCGTAGCAGAGGTGAAAAAGTTTATTGATTATTCGATAACCGATGCAAAATACTGGGATACGGAAACGCAAGCGTTCGCTTTCATCAACGATTCGGTGGAAGGTCTTGGCGACGTGGTTGCTTACGAGTATGCCGGCAAGGAATATAAATTGAAAGGCGGGGCATTGCAAATTCCCATTGGGCAGACTACGGAAGTTACGCTGTATAATGAAGCGGTTGGCTATACAATGAATATCACGGCGTACACGATGATTCTCGATGAGTTGCAGGACTTTATGAAGATTTATGCAGGCAAAGAGAAAACAATCGTTCAAGGGTCGTATATGCTTGCCAAGGACATTATCGAGCCTGATACGGTTTTATCGATGCCCGATGGCATGGTGCCCAATGATTTTGCAGGTACGTTTGATGGTAAGGGACACGTAATTTCCTTCACGCTTGTACATGGTACGACGCATGCCTTTGGTATATTTGGCGAAACGTTCCATGGCGCAACCATCAAAAATCTTGCAATGAACAACGTAAAGCAGACTGGTACGAGCGGTAAAAACCCTGCGGGCGTCATTTGCGCGCAAGGTTCGAAAGTGTCAGGTGCTCCTGAATATCACTTAGAGAATCTTTTTGTTGACGTGAGCTTTATTGAAGAAGGAAGCAATTTCCTTGCAGTGATGGGGAACGTAATGTGGTCGGGGATTTTGAAAAACGTGATCGTACACGTTGATGGAGAAGTTCCTAAGGGCTTTGAAAGCAGTTCGTTTGCGCGTGGCAGTTTGATGTCAAGCACAAATTCGTACTTGATTTCCGCTTCTCCGCTGTATGAAATTGACGTGGAAGAATCTAAGAAGCCTGATCAGACGAAATGGGTGAAGATTGTTCAGTACGAAACCTATGAGGAAATGGAAGCGGCTGGCAACGATTATTCGTCTTTCAGTGCTGAATTCTGGGACGTTTCGAGCGGTATTCCCGTATGGAAAACGCTTGCTAAATAAGGAGTGTTATTATGAAGCTTAAAAAATATGCGGGGAATCCCATTTTGAAACCCAATCCTGCGAACCAGTGGGAAGAAAGATGTGTTTTGAATCCTGCGGTGATATACGATGAAGAAAACGAACAATTCGTTATGCTTTACCGCGCGGCAGGAAATGACGTAAGACATCAAATCAAGCTTGGTTTGGCAACAAGTAAGGACGGTATCAACTTTGTCCGTCAAAGCGATAAACCTGCCTTTGAGGGCAGTCACGACGAGCCTGACGGCGGTTGCGTGGAAGACCCTCGTCTTATGAAAATCGGGGATATGTATTATCTTACCTATGCGGCAAGAGCGTATGCGCCTGGTCAATACTGGCTTGTAGAATACATTGAAGGTGTTTCCAAAGCGCCGACATATATGGACGAAACGGACGTTTGCGGTGAAGAATTACCCTCGTTTGCGAAGAACAATATCACGGTAACCTACCTTGCGGCAACGAAAGATTTCAAGGTCTACAAGAAATTCGGGCGCATCACGGAAGCAACGATAGACGATAGAGACGTATACCTTTTCCCTGAAAAGGTAGGGGGCAGGTATGCGATGATTAGCCGTCCGAAGTTCAAAAACGCAGGCGTGAAGATGCCGTCTATTTGGATTTCGTTCGGTGATGACCTTATCGAATACGACAAACCCGAGCTTCTTATGACGGGTGAACAGTGGTGGGAGTGTCAACGTATGGGCGGCGGTACGCCCCCGATTAAGACGGAACACGGCTGGTTCATGCTTTATCATGGTGTGGACGAGAAAGGCATATACCGCGTCGGTGCGGTACTTATGGATTTAGAAGATCCGAGAAAGATTATCGCAAGAACGAAAGATTATTTGATGGAGCCCGAACACGATTACGAAACCTGCGGCATTTATGAAGGCTGCGTATTCCCCACAGGTACGGTAGTGAAAGACGGTACGTTGTACGTTTATTATGGCACGGCGGATACGTATATCGGGTTGGCAACGGCGAATTTTAACGAGCTGTTGAATTATTTGATGACGGAATGTAAAGCATGATAGAATTTGAAAGATGGCTCGACAAAGTCGAAGATAATGAGATTAAAAATGAACTCCTTTCCGTAAGAGGAAAGGACAAAGAAATTGAGGATAGATTTTATAAATCTTTGTCCTTCGGAACGGGCGGCTTACGTGGAATCATAGGGGCAGGTACGAATCGCATGAATATTTACACTGTCGGCAAGGCAACCTTGGGCTTGGCGGAATATTTGCTTGCAACGGGTGGAAATAGTATTGTTATCGCCTACGATAGCCGTAATAAGTCGGCGGAGTTTGCACGCTTGTCCGCGGAAATTATGTCCTATAAAGGGATTAAGGCGTATTTGTTCTCTGAACTTACGCCTACCCCCGTTTTGTCTTTTGCTGTGCGCTATTTAAAAGCGAGCGCAGGTATTGTTATCACGGCGAGCCATAACCCCAAAGAATATAACGGCTATAAGGTGTATAATTCGCTCGGCTGTCAAATCACGGACGAAGCGGCGAAAGCAATCACGGCAAAAATCAACGGATATGATTATTTTAATGATTTTACGCCGAATGAAGCTTTGATTGAAGTCTTAGACGATAGTGTAAAAACAGCTTTTATAAAAGCGATAAAAGCCTTTTCCTTGACGAAAATAACGGAAGCAAACGCGCCGAGCATTGTCTATTCGCCTTTGCACGGCACGGGCAGAAAATACGTACAGGCAATCTTAAAAGAAATTGGAATAAAGGAAGTGCATACCGTCAAAGAGCAAGAAATGCCCGACGGGAACTTTACCACTTGTCCTTATCCTAATCCCGAAGAAAAGGCGGCGTTGACGTTAGCTTTGCGTGATGCGGAAATTTATAAACCCGACCTTGTTATGGCAACCGACCCCGACGCGGACAGAATCGGCATTGCCGTTCCTAACGAAAAAGGCGAATACGTCCTTCTCAACGGCAACGAAACGGGCAGTATTCTCCTGTATTACATTTTATTAAAAAAGAATGAAATGGGAATACCATGTACGGGTTCAACGGTAATCAAGACGATTGTAACGACGGATATTATCTTTGACATGGCAAAGGAATGCGGCGTAGAAGTCAAAGAAGTTTTGACGGGCTTTAAGTATATCGGCGAAGCCTTGGAAGAAACGGAAGATTATCTTCTTGGCTTGGAAGAAAGCTATGGATATCTTGTCGGTACGCATGCAAGAGATAAGGACGCGGTGTCGGCGGCGATGATGATTGCGGAAGCTTGTGCGTATTTCAAAGAAAAAGGCAAGAGTCTTTATGCAGTTTTGCAAGAAATCTACGCAAGATACGGCTATTACCAAACGGAGCTGAAATCCATATCCCTGCCAGGGAAAGACGGCATGGAAAAGATGAAAGAAATCCTTGCAAATATAAGAAAAAATCCGCCGAAGGAAATCGACGGACAACCGCTTACGTTTGACGATTTTGCGCAGGGCTTATTTGGGCTTCCTAAGAGCGATGTCTTGCGTTTCAAAAACGAAGACTATCGCATTATCATTCGTCCAAGCGGCACCGAGCCGAAAATGAAGATTTATTTACAAATAAGGGCAAAGGATTGCAAGCTTGCAGAAGAAAATATGCAAAAAGCAATACAGTTTTTGTCAGAGTGGATAGCTTAAAGAAGGAGTAAATATGCTGTATCCTAAATCAAATAAATATAGAAATGTGTACAATTTGAACGGCGTTTGGAAATTCAAAACGGTGGACGAGAATTATATTCCCACCGAAGCGGCGAAAGAAGCAAAGCCGATGGCTGTTCCTGCGAGCATGAACGAAATCGTAACGGAACGCGCGGTAAAGGAGCATGTTGGCAAGGTGCTTTATGAAACGACGTTTAGCATCCCTGTGAACGCCGAGATGGTGTATCGTTTGCGTATCGGCGCAACGAGTCATAAATGCGAAGTGTACTTAAACGGCAAGCATATCGGCGGGGGTATTAACGGATTTTTCCCGATTGATTTGCCTTTGGAAAACTTGCAGGAAGAAAATCGTTTGTCGGTGGTAATTGACAATCGCCTTACTTTTCAAACCTTGCCCCCTGGAAAAGTGGAAAACGGCAGACAAATTTACAACCACGATTTTTACAATTTCACGGGCATTCATCGTGACGTGCTTGTATATACGTTGCCCCAAAAACATATTGACGATATCACAATTAAGACGGTTGTGGGCGGAGACTATTCCGCGGTATCGGTCAAAGTGGATACGAACTGCGAAAAAATCACCTGCAAGGTGAAAGATGCCGAGGGGAAAATCGTAGCGGAAGGCACAGACGGATTATTAAAGGTAAACGAGCCGCATACGTGGTCGCCTGAATCGCCGTATTTGTATACAGTCGTAGTGGAAACGGAAAGCGATAAATACGAAGAACGATTTGGTATTAGAAAAATCCACGTAGATGAAAAAGGCTTCTATTTGAACGATAAACCCGTCTATTTTAAGGGCTTTGGTATGCACGAAGACTTTTACGTAATCGGCAAGGGGAACAATACGGCAGTCAGCATTCGTGATTTTGAACTTTTGAAATGGATGAACGCTAACTCTTTCCGTACCAGCCATTATCCTTACAGCGAAGAAATGATGAATCTTGCTGACGAATACGGATTTTTGGTTATCAATGAAGTCCCTGCCGTGGGGATGCACTGGTGGGATGATTACAACTTTGCTCCCGACAAGGTGAATGCAGAAACGGCGGTTGTGCATAAAGAACTAATTCGTCAGTTGATGGAACGTGATAAAAATCATCCTTCTATCGTTATGTTCAGCGTTGCGAACGAACCTGCAACCCACGAGCAAGCTGCAGGGGAATATTTCCGTGACGTCATTTCTTATACGCGTACGGTTTGCGATTTGCCGTTGACGCTTGTTGAGTTTACGCATTTTACGGAAAATTCGTTGGTGACGGATTTAATCGACGTCGTTTGTATCAATCGCTATTACGCTTGGTATACCGAACATGGACAAATTGACGTCGTGCGCGAACGTTTGTTGGATGAATTACAGATGTATTACGAGGCGGCGAAAAAGCCTATTATCGTCACCGAGTTCGGCGCGGATACTTTGGAGGGCGTACACATGCTTCCTTCCGAAACGTTCACGGAAGAATGGCAGGAAGAGTATTTGATTGAAAATTTCAAAGCGATTGACGCATGCGAAGGTTGTGTTGGCGAGCATATTTGGAACTTGGCGGATTTCAAGACGAAAGAGGGCTTGAGAAGAGCGAGAGGTAATAGAAAAGGTGTATTTACCCGTGATAGGCAGCCCAAAATGTCGGCGCATTACGTACGTAAACGCTGGAAGGATAAATAACAAAAATGGCTTTGAGAATCAAAGAGGTATTGATAAGAATTTTTTATTTTCAAAAACACTTAAAAAAGAAGGGCTAACGTATTATAATGCGGAAGAGCTTGAAGTCTATGGCGTTAAACGTCAGGATGAAATATGAAGACGCGATTACCGAATATTTGTTGGATATAGGCGATACGGAAACGCAAATTGAAAATATTCGCAGGATACTGCTTGACAAGCCAACGATTTTAGTTTATCATATACCCGTCGGATTGGTGTATTCTGACGGGTATAAATCTAATAAAGAAATGAGAGGAGGGAAGGCAAATGAAATATTGTTTTTTGCGCTTTCCAGGCTTTAAATTAAAGGCGCTGACGCTTAGTTATGACGACGGAGCGGTTTTTGACAAAAAGTTGATTGAAATTATGTCAAAATATGCTTTAAAAGGAACGTTTAATATTAATTCAGGATTATTTGCATTGGACGAAGGTGGACGTTGTTTAACACAAAAAGAAGCGTTTACCTTATATACGCAATCGGATAATGAGGTTGCGGTTCACGGCGTAAAGCATTTGCCGTTGACGGAGTTGAGTAGTGCGCAAGCGTTGGGCGAAATTCTTTTAGACAGACAAAATTTAGAGAAAATTTTTCATAAACTCGTACATGGTATGGCTTATGCATACGGAATTTATAATGATGCTGTTGTTGAAATGGTACGCTTGTGTGGAATTAATTATGCGCGTACGGTAGACGATAGTGAAGGCTTTTCTGTTCCAACGGATTGGTTAAGATGGAAGCCGACTTGTCATCACCGAAATCCGAAACTGATGGATTTGGCACAAGCTTTTTTAGAAGAGCAAGAGGGCGGTTATTGGAGAAAATCTCCAAAATTATTTTATTTGTGGGGACACAGCTACGAGTTTGAATACCGTAACGAATGGCATATCATAGAAAATTTTGCAAAATTTATAGGAAACCGTGAAGACGTTTGGTATGCGACAAACGGGGAAATTTACGATTACGTGCAGGCATTTCGTAACCTTCAGTTCAGTGCGGAAGGAGCTTTTGTCTATAATCCCAGCGTGCTCGACGTGTATATCTGTTACATCGGAAAGAATTATTGTATTCCCGCCGGAAAAATGGTTGATTTGGAAACGTTATAAGTAAGAAATATTATAAAATAGGCGATTAGGTATCTGTATGAAGCTTGAAAAAATTGATAAGAATTTTAACTTGAGAGGCACCGTAGAGGAGGGAGAACGAATTCGTTATACGTTGCCACATCCTGCGTTTGGTTTATATGGAGTATTCTACGACGAGAAAGAGGGGCGTTTTGCCCGTATGAATCTTGACGTTGCCGATAGTGTTAGTGAGGGTGTAAGTACTCTTTCACGACATACAGCGGGGGGAAGACTCCGCTTTGCTACCGATTCTTCGGTTTTGCAACTGACGGTCAAGTATGATTTTTTATGGCTGATGTCCCATATGCCCTTGACTGGTTCGAGCGGATTTTCTCTTTTTGAGGAAACAGAAAAAGGGGAAATATTCATAAAGAATTTAGCACCGATATCTTCAGACGCGTATGGTTTTACGGCGGAAACGCCGTTGAAGGGAGATAAAGTTCGGGATTATATTTTGTACTTTCCTCTCTATAACGATGTAAGATCGCTTACGATTTCTTTGGATAAAAATGCGCAGGTGAAAGGCGGTAAAAAGTACCGTGACGAACTGCCTATTTTATATTACGGATCCTCGATAACGCAAGGCGGTTGCGCAAGCCGACCGGACCAGTCCTATCAGTCATTGATTGCAAAACGAAATAATATCGACTATATTAATTTAGGATTTAGCGGTAGCGCAAAGGGCGAAGACGTTATGGTGGATTATCTTGCAAGTATAAACTGTGGATTATTTGTATGTGATTACGACCATAATGCACCTAATGTGGAACATTTGAAAAATACGCATTATCGTTTGTATCAACGTTATAGAAAAATGCGTCACGACACGCCAATTCTTTTTCTTACAAAACCCGATATTACGGGCGATGGAGAAGGGGAAGAACGGCTTAAAATTGTGTTTGATACGTATAAAAAAGCAAAACGGTCAGGGGATGAAAACGTTTATTTCCTGTCGGGGAAAAGCTTTTACGGGAAGAAAAACCGTTGGGATTTTGCTGTGGACGGTTGTCATCCAACGGATTTGGGCTTCTCAAAAATGGCTGAAAAAATTTATAAGAAAATGATTGCTATTGATAAAAAATATCGTGGTAAATGATATGGAACTAACAACTAAACAAACAGAGAAAGATAGATTTATCCAAATTGCCGCAGGCGGCAAGAAAATGAACGGCGAAGTGAAACGCATGGCGGAAATTCCGCCTCTGCCAATAAAGCGCAATATTTTGCAGCCTCAAGAAACGCAATTAGGCATAACCATGTCTGCGTTCAATGAAGAAAAAGCCTATCAATCTTTCTTGGAAGAGAAGGCTACTTTGCGTGCATATTATGCGCCGTTTTTGGAAAATTACGCGCGAAAGGCTGCGGATAATGCTCTCGCAATCGTAGATTTTTCTTACCGCAAAGAAACAGACGAAGACAAAGCGGACTTCTCAGGCGTACTCAAAGGCGAAGGGGAGTGGGAAGAGGTAAAAATCCCCCATTACGTTGGTCCTGACGGAAGATGGAACGCTTTTTATCGCACGGAGCTTTGCATAGAGAAAAAGGAAGAGGGGAAATATTATATCCTTGATTTCGAGGCGGTGGACTATATTGCCGAAGTGTACGTTAACGGTAGAATGGCAGGTCGGCACGAAGGCTTTTTTGCGCCGTTTTCCGTCAATATAACCGACCACATTCACGCAGGGAAAAACATCTTGCTTGTCGTTGTGAAAAACGACGTAACGAGTACGGCGGTGACGGTGGACGGCTATGCCCATTACGGGGATAAAATTTACGGTGCAACCCACTTTGGCTACGACGAGCCGAGCCTTGGTTGGCACCACTGTCCTGCGGGCGCTGGAATCTTTGGAAAAGTAAAAATGACGGCAGCAGGTACGAGTCGAATTACCGATATATTCGTTCAACCTGATATTGACAAAGGCGAAATCATCGTACATACAACGGTGTTCACCTATGCTTATAAAACCTGCCGACATAAAATTGGATATACCCTTGAAGGTCGCAATTTTAAAGAAACGATCTTTGAAAACGTAGCAGGCAAAATTGATCCGTTTACGGTAGACGAAAACTATTTAACGGAAAAGTTCGCTATCCCGAATTATAAATTATGGACGCAGCAAACGCCGTATTTGTATGCAATCACGGTAACGCTATATGACGAAAACGGCAACAAAATAGACGAAAAGCAAACGCACTTTGGGATGCGTAAGTTCCATATGGATGAAAATAGCACGCCTAAGGGAGCTTTTTATTTCAATAACGAGCGTATTATTCTCCGCGGAACGAATGAAATGGGACATTTGCCCCTTTGCGTGATGCGTGGAGATTACGAACAACTCATCGACGATATTCTCATCGCCAAGGTTGCGAACTTGAATTTCTATCGAATGACGCAACGTCCCGTACACGATGAAATTTACACCTATTTCGATATGCTCGGTATGCTTTGTCAAAGTGATTTTCCGTTATTTTCGTACTTAAAGCCGAGCGCAGTAGGCGAGGCGTTGAAGCAGGTTCGTGAAATGGAACTCCATACCCGAAACCATCCGTGTGTTGTTGTGGAAACCTTTTGCAACGAAACGCTGGATAAGACGGCATGGGGGAAAGAGCAGTACAACTTATCCCGCTTTGAAATCGAAAAATTCTTTAATGCGGCGAAAGAAGTGGTGGAAATCTACAACCCTGACCGCGTGATTAAATATTGCGAAGGGGATTATGCGCCTCTGCCCGAAACGCACGGTATCAGTGATTTCCATTGCTATACTTACTGGTACGTATCACACGGAATGCCGAGCGGAAAACTGCAAAAGGGCTATCTCCCGCCCATTCGTCCCGACTGGATGACGGGCTGCGGGGAATTCGGCGTAGACGGTTTGGATAGATGGGAACTTATGCAAAAGTATGCGCCCAAGGAATGGTTGCCTGCAACGCAGGACGAGCCTTGGTCTCCAAAGCCTATCGCTAAAGAACAATGCTACGTATTGCACGGAGATTTCTTCCCCGAGCAAAACACGGCGAGAGAATGGATACAAGCAAGCCGTGAATGGCAGAGAAAAGCAATCAAGGACTACGTACATATTTTGCGCCGTAGGGTAGACTATATCGAAAGCACGGCGGTGCATTTGCTTATCGACGCATGGCCCTGCGGTTGGACAAAAACGCTGGTGGACGTGGATAGAATTCCCAAGCCTGCGTACTATGCGTTCAAGGAAGCAAGTATTCCCGTGCGCATTAGCTTGCGCAGGGATAAATACGTTGTGTATGCAGGGGGCACCCTGACGACGGAGATTTATGCCTTAAACGATACCGCAAAAGACGTAGAAGTAAAGGCGACGGCAAGCGTGTATTTCAACGGTGAAGAAATCGCTTCATATGTATGCGAAAACACAGCTACGGGGGTAGCATGTACGTATCTAAGCGAAATTTTAACGAAAATTCCCGAAGATAAAATGGGCGTGATTAAGGTGGTAGCAAAGCTTGAAAACGGTAATGAAATCACCTATGACGAAGTGGAATACACTGTCAAGGAAAAAGTAGACAAGGCGCAAAGAACGCCTATGTTGCTTGGCGAGAGAGTGCAGTCTATAAAACAGGTTTGTGACGGCGAAGAAACGGATAAAGTGATTTTTGCGGACGACGATTATTTTGCCGAACATCGAGAAGAATTGGAAAACAAGGCAAAAGACGGTTGTCGTTTGATTGTTGTTACAAATAAGCCGTTGCATATTCTTGGTGAAGATATTGTTTTCCGTGTGCATACCTTAGAAGAAGAAGTGCGTGCGAACAATTTTGTGGCAAGAAGCGAAACGAGTAAATTCACGAAAGAGTTTGCGGAAACGGATTTCCAAAACTTCTACAATGCAAAGACGGATTATCAGGATTTGACCGCTTGGTTTAAGTTTGAATGGTCGGATGCGGAAGAAATCCTTTACACGTTTGAAGATACAAATGAACCCAAGTACGCTCTACATAAAAAGCATAAAATGATAGCCGCGTTGAAAAAACACGGCAAAGGGGAAGTGATTTTGACCACCCTTTCTTGTTTGGATGGCTGTTTAGGCTACAATCCCGTATTGGACAAACTGATTATCAATTTCATTGAAAAGGAGTGAAAAGATGAAAGAACAATTTGAATGGATTCATAGCTGGTGTGATGAAACTATGCAAAATGATTTGCCTCGCGTGTTGCTTGTCGGGGATTCGATTACGCATAATTATCAAGAAAAAGTAAGAGAGCTTTTAAAGGGAGTTTGCTACGTGGACTATATTTCCACGTCGTATGCCATCGACACGAAAATGTATAATCAACTTGTATATACCTTTATGACGGATAGCAAATATGCGCTCATTCATTTCAATCACGGTTTGCACGGTATTCATCTGTCGAAAAAATCGTATAAGAGCAGAATGAACAAGTTGCTTTCTAAAATTGAAAAAGATGTGGAATTGATTTTGGCGACAAGTACGGTTGTTTACAAGGAAGGAAACAAGCGCTTGGATGGGGCGTGGATGAAGCGTGTGAGAGAACGCAATGCCGCCGTGCAAGAAATTGCGGCGGAAAAGGGCTGCACAGTGGACGATTTATATTCCGTTAGCACTTCTATTCCCAAGGAATATCGCTACGTGGACGGCACGCATTATTTGCAGGAAGGCTATGCAATGCTTGCAGAAACCGTTGCGGAATGCATTCGTAAGGAATTAAAAAAATAAAATGGAACTTATTTGTTTGCAAATTGATTTAGCGCGCCAAAAAGAACGTGTGGATTATGTCAAATCCTATATGGATTTTGCCGTTGAAAACGGCTACAATTCGGTTTTACTGTACTTGGAAAACGTGGTAAGAACGCCGTCTACCGAATATTTTGACAAAGAAGACACCTATTCCATGGAAGAGATGGCGGAAATGATTGCGTACGGCATCGAAAAGGGATTGGACGTTATTCCTGCTTTTGAAAATTTGGGGCATTTAGAGAAATTTTTTGAATATCCCGAGTGGGAGAGCTTATCCGAATGTGAGGATACCGCCAAGGAAGGGCGAGGGTTTGAAAAGTTGAAAAGGGGCTCTTGCGGGTGTATCAGCAACGCCATGTTGTATGAAAAGCTTGATGCGTATATTCGCGAGGTCGCGTCGCTGTTTCATAGCGAATATATCCATATGGGTTTAGACGAGCCGTTTGATTTTGCGGTTTGCCCGAAATGTGAAGAAAGGATAGCAAACGGCGAAACGAAAACGGAGCTTTTTTACAAGCACATTATGCACACCTACGATTTGGCAAAATCGATGGGGAAAACGATGATGATGTGGGATGACTTTTTCGAGTATGCGGACGTGGTGGAACGGTTGCCGAGAGATATTATTTTTTGCAACTGGAATTACAATTTCATATCGGACGAGCCTGCGGGACACTGGACGAACCGTATAAAGCGTGACTGGTTCCGCTACTATGAAGAGCTGGGCTTTCGATATATGTTTTGTACGTATGCACATAGGGCATCCTCACTCTACAATTTGGAAAGCTTTATGCGCTATGCGTCTAAATACAAGCCCTTTGGCAGTGTAACGACGACGTGGATACGCAGCGATTCGTTCTATCTTGGCGCGATGCCGTATATGGCGTGCGCAGGAAAAATGCTTTCGGGGAAAATTTCAACGGATGAAGAAATCTTAAAGGTTTACAGTGAGTTCGTTGGGGAAGATTGCGCAAGATTGCTTACAGGCTTAAATATCGCAACGTATTTTAATGGGTATAACGATTTTGCTGCTTGCTGTGAATCGGAATATTACTTGAAATATGCTTATCGGAAACAGCTTGCTTACGTAGTGGATGAATTACGTAAATACGAGAGTCAAGCAGAAGGGCTTGCCAAAGATATTTTGACAGATATTTACGGATATGTTTACTATATTTATTTGGAACTTGAATTGCAAAACGTCGGTACAAGGCTGTATGATGGGTATGAAACAAACTCTGTTCCCAAGGACGAACTTATTGATCGATTGCAACAAATAAGGGCGGGTTATGATGAAATCGAAGCAAAGTGGCAGGTTTTGTGGCAGAAATATCGTGAAAGAATTAAGAGCCAAAGGGGGAAATTCTCTCAGAGATTCTCTTCCAAGCGAGAGCTGATAGACCGTCTGACGGTTGAGATTGAACAAAGCGGTCGAGTGGGTGTGTTATACGCCGATTTAATGCTGCACGACGGATTCTCGACGGTGCGAACAAGCATTTCCGCAAAATACGCAGACGGGGAAGAGAGTCTGGTTTATCAAGGGGCGGTAAAGCCGAGCATGTCGGGCCTTGATTGCGGTGGATGCTACGCTTTCCGTTATCCGCTCGCAGATAAAAAAGTGGAATATATCACTTTTGAGGTGTTTGGTGAAGGCATTTTGTATCCGACGAATTTCCGTTACGTTTTAGGCGGGAAACAGTATATTGCAGATAGGGTGGAGCCCATTTGCGGTTGGGTGAAAAATACCGAGAAGGTGTTGACGAACGATACTCGATTTGCGGAAATGGGCTATGAAGACGGAATAAAGCATTTTAACGAGCTTGCACTTTCCAAAGAGAAAAGCCGCATAAAAATTTATTTTAAGAAGTTGGTGGAAGAACAGAAATGAAAACCTTTAAGAAAGATAAATTGTCGGTAGAAATCTACGAGAATAGAACGCTGATGGGCGAAGCGGCAGCAAAGGATATTAAGGCAAAGATTGCCGAATTGCTTGCCCAAAAGCAGGAAATTAACATGATTTTTGCGGCTGCTCCGTCGCAAAACGACGTGTTGAAGTCGCTCGTTGAAGATAAAGAAATTGAGTGGAATAGAGTAAACGCCTATCACATGGACGAGTATATCGGACTGGATAAGGACGCGCCCCAAGGCTTTGGCAATTTCTTAAAGGAGCATATTTTCGGACTTGTTCCTTTTAAGAGCGTCAATTACATAGACATAACGGCGACTAATCCCGAGGCAGAAGCAGAAAGATACGGGAAGCTGCTCAAAGAAAATCCTACCGATATCGTCATTATGGGCATTGGGGAAAACGGGCATATTGCCTTCAATGATCCGCCCGTAGCGGATTTTCACGATAAAAGAACAGTTAAACCCGTAAAGCTTGATGAAATTTGCCGTCAACAACAGGTAAACGACGGTTGTTTTGCAAGTATCGACGACGTTCCGACGCACGCAATGACGCTTACCGTGCCGACGTTGGTGAGAGCGCCTTATCTTTTCTGTATCGTACCTGTTGCGACAAAGGCAAAGGCGGTATATGAAACCTTAAACGGAAGTATTGACGAGCACTGCCCTGCAAGTATTTTGCGAACGCATGATAATGCGATTTTATATTTGGATAACGAGAGCTCGCAATTATTATGATGAAGATTAAAAGCGATAAAATTATTATCGGTGAAACGTTGTTCGATGGGTACATGTACGCGTTGAACGGAAAAATAACCGAAATTACGACAGAGGATAAACCGTGCGCGGAAAGCTACGATTTCACAGGGAAATACGTTAGCGCAGGCTTTATTGATATACACACGCACGGTGCAGGCGGACACGCGTTTATGAATAGTTCGGTGGAAGACGTAATCGCTGGCTGTGATTATCATTTGGCGCATGGTACAACGAGCATCGTTCCCACGATTTCCGCAGGCGAATTTGAAACGATGAAGCAAGCGGTAATCAATATTCATGAGGCGAAGGGCAAGACAAAAGGA
>JAZQGK010000214.1:0-6947 GCA_045539975.1 Candidatus Scatosoma sp.
CTACGTAGTTGGTGTTTTGGGAGATGATGGTGAAGTTAGAAATGGTATATCTTTCCATCACGTTCGTTTCCGGGTCGGTATAACACGAGAAACAACCGCTAAAATAGGAATTGTTGGTAGAAAGGTCACCGATGACTTTGAGTTCTTCGCCTTTACAGTCGATATCGTTTGCTACGATATACGCGCCTTGTACGTATTGAGGGACGCCTTTGTTGACTTGTTCTGCGATATAGACAAGGTCGATAGGCTTGGTGACAAGGAACGCGTCCGTCATTTCGCCCGTCCCAAGCATGTTGGAAACGTCCTTTTTCACGCCTTCCACGCGGATAGCGGTATCCTCGTTTACAGTGACGCAATACACGCCGTTGCCGTCGGGAAGAACCACGTTATCATTCGCATAGACAACGGGTACGCTGTCGAGATAAAAACCGCCAAGGTCAATTTCAAAACGAACGGTTTTTCCCTTTTGCACGTTGTTGCCAAGCTCTGTTTCGTGTACGTAAGTAAACCCTTCGCCGTCCGCAAACGAAATTGCGCAAGTAGTAGAAGGATCGTCGGAAACGGAACTGTTTACGCTGTTATCGGAAGAGTTTTCCGAGTTGTCTTTGCAGCCCGTTGCGGCAATCGCGCACGCGCAGGAAAGCGAAAGTAACAATGCGATTAAGTATTTTTTCATAATAACTCCGTTATATAAAAATTCGATATAAAGATTTGGGATAAAATCGGGCAAAGTCCAACGAATATTCGACAATACCCCATTAAACATAATACCAATATAATTATACAATATAACGTGGAAAATAACAAGAAAAAACGAGGGGGAAATTTAGATTTTTGCCCGTTTTTCACAAACCCATTTTTTCCTTATAGGAAAAATACAGAATTGCTTGACAAACGGTCGGGTTTCATATTATAATAACCATGTTTTAAAGTACTAATTTTTTCAATAAAAAGTGCGAGGGAAAAGCCTGTGGAAGAAAAGAAAAAGAACAAAATCCGCTCCGTTTACGGCATTGTTTTTTCGGCGTTGACTGTAATTGTCGGGATAGCGATAATTGTGCAATTATGGCGAATATACGGCTCTGCGCCGCGAAAAGCCTTTTCCCGTGCGAAAATCGCGGAAAGTTTTAACCAAATTGCGCCGCTTGTTTGGCTTTGGGTTCTCTCCTTGATCGGAAACGCGGTTTTGGCTTTTCTTTGCCCGGTGTCCTGCGGAAAATTAAAAGGCGGAATGGATATAACCGTTTCCCTGTCCGGTTGGCGCGGCCGCTTTGTGGACGAGGGGAAAGGTTTGCCCAAGGTTCGCGCTTTGCGCAGCATTCGTCTGGCAGCTTGTATCGTCGGGGGAATTCTCATTACGATAGCGGCAATTTTTAGTGCGAGCTATCTTTTCGATACCGATTATCAGCCTCGTTTCAGCGCTGCAATTTTCACCGTACATAACGCCGCGGCAGACAGACTTTTCGCCATGTTCCCGTGGCTTTTGGCGGCGGTTGTAACGGGGATTTTGGTAGCTTATATTTGTGAACGCACGCGCGCGAAAGAGATAGACGTTTTAAAAGAAGAGTTCGCAGCGCAAGCAAAAAGAAAGAAATCGGGCGAGGCAGAACCCTCGTGCCCCGATGAAAAAACGGTGGCTTGCGTGGCGAAAAAACGCGAAAGAAAAGCGGCTTGGGAGAACTTTAAAAAAGACAAACAAAAAGGCTTGCAAATCGCAGTGATTGCAATTCGTGTGGGATTGTTGGTTGCAGGCGTGGTATTGATTATTCTCGGGATACAATGGGGCGGAATGGACCTCGTGTACGAAAAGGCAAGAAGTATTTGTCAGCAGTGTATAGGGTTGGGTTAAACAGCGATGAAAAAATTCTTCGGAAAAATTAAAAATTGGTTTAAAAACCACGCGCCGTCCAAACGTCGTATTATTCAGTTGTATACGGCGCTCTTGTACAACGCGAACATCAAGGGCTTTTTCAACGGTCAACTGTACACCGGCCCGGTTAAAAACGTCTGCGTACCCGGTTTGAACTGTTACTCCTGCCCTGGCGCAGCGGCGGCTTGTCCGCTCGGCTCGTTGCAGAACGCCTTGCTTGCGACGGATACCCGTACTATTACATACATTTTCGGTATCCTTGTCTTGTTTGGGTTGGCGCTTGGCAGAACCATTTGCGGGTTCTTGTGCCCCATTGGCTTCGCGCAGGAGCTTTTGTATAAAATCAAAACCCCGAAATTAAAGAAAAGCCGTGCAACGCGCGTATTATCATATTTGAAATACGTGTTGCTTGTGGCACTTGTTATCATCGTGCCGATGGTATTTTTAATCCCCGGGTTCTGCGAATACATCTGCCCGGCAGGCACGTTTGAAGGAGGGATTTTCCTCTTACTCAACAAAGCCAACGAAACCTTGCTCGATTCCCTCGGCCCGCTGTTTACGTGGAAATTTACTTTACTGGTGCTGATTATCGTAGCCAGCGTTTTCGTTTTCCGCATCTTCTGTCGTTTCCTTTGCCCGTTGGGCGCGTTGTACGGATTTTTCTGCCGTATCGCACTCATCGGCGTGAAACTGGACAAGAGCAAGTGTAACAACTGCGGACTTTGCGTTTCCGCTTGTAAAATGGATATCAAGCACGTGGGCGACCACGAGTGTATCCATTGCGGCGAATGTATTTCCGTTTGCCCGACGCAAGCGATTTCCTGGAAGGGAAAAAAGGTGACGCTGCGCGCCAATGATAGCGACGTGCCGATGACGGAAATAAAACCCTTAAACGGCATGTTAAAGCCCGTTAATTCGCCCGAAATTGCAGCAAGTACCGAGTCGTCGGAAAAGAATATAACAGAGGAACAAATCTCCGAAATTGCGGTAGAAAACGCCAAGGAGGAGAACGCATGAAAAAGGAAAAAGTTTTAAAAATAGCGGCGTGGTCTGTGGCGGCGGTGGTGCTGGGCAGCGCGTTGGTGTATTATAATTTCATTGATAAACCGGTGGAATCGGTGGAGGTGGGAACACTGTGTCCCAACTTCTCGGTGTCGGTATTTGACAGAAAGGACGGACAGTTTGAAGTTCGCAAAGAAACCGTTTCCGTCAGCGATTACCGTGGTAAGATTTTGATTTTGAATTTCTGGTCAACTACCTGCGGTTCGTGTATGGAAGAGATGCCGCACTTTGATGAATTCCAAAAAGATTACGCGGACGACGTGACAATTTTGGCGTTGGACGGGCAAGCGGATATGGCGCAGGATGCCGTACTCAACTGGATGAATAAATTCCGTACGACAAAGGGCATGGAAGACCGCGGCGCGGATATTACGGCGAAATATCAATGGGATACCTTTGATTTGACGTTCAGTTGGTATGACGTAAAGACAAACGACGTCGGCGTGAAACTTGGGTTTAGTTATAACTGGCCTGCAACGGTTATTGTGGATAGAAACGGGTTTATCAAATATAAACACGTGGGCGCGTTAGAATACGAGGATTTGCAGGAAATCATCAATCCTATGCTGTAAAAAGAATGATATAAAATAAAAACCGACTTTCCCAGTATCGGGGAAAGTCGGTTTTTTTAAAGCCCAAAACAGTTGTTTTAGAGTTTATCATAAAGACAAGGAAACAGCCGAATCGGATATTTCCGATTCGGCTGTCTTTTTATTGTTTCATAGCAAAATAACCGAAGTTATTCTTTTACAAATCAATAGTTCTTCGTCCATTCAGGATCGGGGTCAACAACGTCAGGCGTCTTCGTAGCAACGAAGGAAACTTTAACGTCAACGGTGTTGTCGGAAGATTTAATGGTAACTACGATATCCGTAGCGGTATCATAAGTAATCTTCGCGCCGTTGGTGATTTCAACGTCGTTTACCAAAACGGTAGCTTCATAACCTTCGCTTACGTCCCATTTGAACGTGTATTCACCGGTAACGGATACAGGAGCCGTAACAAGGTACGTACCTTTACCAACCGTGAATTCGTTTGCAACGTCAAGTTCAAGGTCAACTTCTTCTTCAACGGGGTCGTTGCTAGCGGAAATAACGTAGGTGATGGAGTTAACCATCGCACGGATACCGCCGGAAACGGTCGTGAAGGAAACGGTCTTCGTGGAAGAAGTATCTACTACGATTTCATCGTATTGACCGTTGTTGGAAGCATTTGCTATCGTGTAAACCGTACCGTTTACGTTAATCTTCGTCGCATTAGCCTTATATTGGGCAACCTGGATAAGAACAGTCGTAACTTCATTGGGAACGGTGAACGAGAACGAACCAACTAATTTTGAGGTACCCAACTTAATACAGGAGTTACCCTTTGCGTCGTATGCAGGGCCGTAAACTTTGGACATACCCGTCAAAGCCAAGGTGTAGCCGCCTTCCGTATAGGATTTGCTTGTACCAAGGTCGTTACCGTCAACGTGACCCGCAGAGCCGTTAGCACCGAATTCGAAAACAATTTTCTGCATTGCAGAACCGCTTTCCGCTTCGCCACATACGGAACATACGCCGCCTACGAAGTTGTGGTCAGCTAAAACGCTATCTTTCGGCGTGTCGCAAACGATACAGGATGCAGGTACTTTACAAGTAGCTTCCGTGTAGATAGAGCAACTATGCGTACCAACTTCTTCAAACGTAGCGCCTGCTGCAACTTGTCTTGCTCCGTTGTAGGTAGCCATGCAGCCTTTTACTTTAATAACTTTACCAACGGTAACGTTACCCGAAAGTCTATAAAGGTAAAGTTCCGTACCGGTCGTTTCATCAGCAATATAAACGGAGATGTTGCCATATTGGCTGTTGTAAGCAGTACCGATAGAAACAACAGCACCCGTTACGATAATGTTCGTACCGTCAGCTAATTGAAGTGCTTCATCCGTCGTTACTTCTACGTAGTCATAGTTGCTGTCGTGGCCGGTGATTTCAGCCGTAGCGCCCGCTGCAACCTGTCTCTTGCCATTGTAGGTAGCCATCGTACCGGAAACGGTGATGATATCGCCAAGAGCAACGTTCGTTGCCAATCTGTAAAGATACAATTCATCGCCGCTGTCATCAGTAATCGTTACGGTGATGTTGCCATACGAATCGTTCCAAGCGGTGTTGATAGCACAAACAGTACCAGAGGTAATGAATTGCGTGCCGTCAACTGCTGCAAGAGCTTCCGTGATGGTAAGCGTAGGGATTACAACTTCTTTTTCAAGAACGAGGTCGATGGTATCTGCTTCGTAGTTAGCCGACATGATAACAAACGTAAGGCTTTCGCCTGCCACCAAAGAGAAGCTGTAAGGAAGAGCGATTTCTTCGCTTACGTAACCGCTTTCGATAATGACTAATGCATTTTCTTCGCCGTCTGCTGCGCTAAGGATATAGTCGCCGTCTTCTTCAGCCGTGAAGGCAAGGATTGCGTTACCCCAAGATTCAACAGTGATTGCATTTTCACCAAGTTCAAGGTGAGGTTCTTCGTATTCAGCGATATTCAAAACAACATTTTCAAGGTCAGCACCGCTATTGTTGCGAACAACAACGTAGAGGATACCGTCCATCATCGTTCTGGTAAGCTGTACTTGGCAACCGCTGTATTGCATACCAACGTTTTCGCCTGCGTAAACAATGATGTTACCATAGCTTTCGCTCCAGCTAAGAACGTAATCGCCAATCATTCTGCTTACGGAATAGTAAGCGCATTCCTGATCTTTCAAGGAAGCGATGGTAAGGCTTTCGGGAAGCATACCGGTTGCGTCCATCGTAACGGAAGCTTCAAACATGTTAAGGGTAGAAGTGCAAGCAACGTTTACGTTTGCCGTCGTGAGTTCGTTAGCTTCAAGATGAAGTTCGATCGTAGCGCCAGCTTTTACGTTGATAGAGATCGTACCAGCTTCCATCAAGCTGTCAGGATAATCATAAGCGTTATCGGAGTTAACAGCAACGAGAGATACGTCGCCGGTAACAACGAAGGTGTAGCAGCCGGGTTCAACAGCCGTGTAGGTGTAGGTAGAACCAGCATAGGAAACTTCAACGGAGTTATCACCGTCTACAAGTACGGGATAGGAAACTTCCGCAATCGTCATAACAACGTTTTCTTCTGCTACGCCGTTAGCCGTCGTGATATAGAAGGAATCCCAATAGGTAACCTGGAATTCGGCGCCGGAAGCGTAAGGCATACCGTTGATCAAAACAACAACGTTTGCGTTATCCCACGTAAGAGTGTAAGGCGTGTTGTATGCAATGTTGAATTGCAATTCGGTTTCCATGCCGGGAACGTTTACAGTGTTTTCGCCTTCGCTGAGCATGATAGGAGGCGTGAACTGGCTGATAACGATGGTAACCATACCGTCAAATTTAACGGTGAAGTCAACCGTTTCGCCTTCTGCAAGTTCGATTTCCTTCAAGCAGTCACCCGAACCGTCGCCGTAGTCAACGGTGTCAGCAAACCACATGGAGTACGCATAGTTGTCTTCGAACAAGTACCAACCTGCTGCGGGAGCGGTGAAGCTTGCAGCCGTACCTTCTGCCGTAGCGGTGAAGGAGTTTTCGCCAAGTTCAAGAGCGGAAGGATCAGCTTCTTGGAACGCTTCGATATTTACGATAACGTCAAGGCTGCCAGGACCATTGTCATAGTTCATATCTCTACCGGAGTAGTAAATATGAAGAACTTTTGCTTCGCCTGCAACAGTGCTGAATACGAAGGAAGAAGAGTAATCACCTTCAATCCAACCCCAGAAGTCATATTCTGCGTTATAACCATAGACACCGGTATAGAAGGAGTAGGTTTCGTCAGCAACGCTAAGCGTATAGCTGGCGGATTGTTCAGCCGTGAATACAAGTTCGATATAAGCGCCGCCGTAAACGGTGATTTCGTTGTCGCCTTCTACAACTTCATAGGAAGGAACTTTAATGAAGGTCCATTCGAAATCGAAATCTGCATAGTTCAAATCGTCCAAGTATGCATAAACGGTGAATTCCTGACC
>JAZQGK010000215.1:0-6293 GCA_045539975.1 Candidatus Scatosoma sp.
ATCCTCACCCGAGGGTAAAGAAGTACGAATTACATCTAATGTGTTTAACGATAAAACCGTTATCACGGGCGAAATATATTCTTTTTCTTTAATCATAATAACTCCTTTTATCACCCTTCTCCGCTTGACGTTTATCAAACGGAGAAGTTTTAATTATCTTTACTTAACCAACGCAACCTGGGAAATGGTAAACGCACCCGTCGAGCCAGCACCATCTTTTTGTGCCCACAGATAAACGTCTTCATTCGCGCGCAAGGTAATCGTCCAAGCTGCCGCCCCCGTAGAATCGGACACAAAAGAAGATGTTACCGTATAATAAACAACCGTATCAATGGTTTCCCCTGCCATAAAGGCAACGTTCATCGAAATGGACGTATATCCTTCTGCAATCCAAGCGTTAACTTGTTCCGCCGAGAAATATACAGAACCGTCATACCCAACCGCATTAGAAATCGTATACGTGTTTTCCGAATCCTTACTAATTGTGTTGTTGCCACGAAGCGTCAAGCCGATTTCGTCTGCGATAACTTGCGGATCAAGCTGATATTCGATAGCAATCGTCAACGTCGTTGCCACCGTTACCCCACCGTTGTTTAAATCAACGTAACTAATCTTCAAATCCCCACCGTTTTCAAGAAGCTTTACAACGTATCCGTCTCTGGGATCATAATCCAACGTATTGTTATAAAAAGTAATGAAATTGTTTGTCGTCACGGTAGAATCTGCGCTGATGATAAGCGTTTTGATGCCCTTTGCATACAACTTGTTCAAATAGCTTGCAGTGAATAAAGGTCCACCCTTCGACCAATCAAGACCTGCGGGAATTTCAGCAGTGAAACCTACAATGCGATCATTTTTATCATACTGCTCGCCCGAAACGGTTGCATAGCCTGCCGTGAAAGGAGGTTGCTTTTTAAGTTCCACTTGAGAAAGCGTAAATGCGCCGGAAGCCGTTGCCCCACTCTTTTGTGCCCAGAAATGGATAGGCTCATCTTTTATTAAATTAACCGTCCATTCCACCGAACCCGATTCGTTGGTGAAATATCCAAGACTTGCCGTCCAGCCAACGAGTTGATCAATATTGTCGCTTGCCGTAAACGTAGCTTTCAAAGAAATTGCATCGTAGCCTTGTTCAATCCACACATTGACTTGTTCAGCGGTGAACGACACGTCCTTTTGGTACCCAGCGGTATTAGAAATTGTATAAATCCCTTCAGCGTCTTTCACCATATTAACGTTATCCGCAAGAGTCATTCCAATTTCATCTGCAATCGTTTGCGGTGCAACGCTGTAAGAGAACGTAAGCGTCAACGTCGTTGCCACCGTCTTCCCGCCGTTATTCAAATCAACGTAGCTAAATTGCAAATCTCCACCGTTTTCCACAAGCACAACTGTACTACCTACGTTTGCATTATAGTTAGGCGTTCCGTTATAAACCGTAATGAAGCTATTTGTTGTAGCCGTAGAAGTAACACCGATAGTCACGCAAGTAAGTTCTTCTGCTACCAAAGCGTTCAAATAATCCTGCGTAAGTACGGGCGAATTTACCCACCAATCCAAGTCACCGGGGATTTCCACCGTCAAACCGATAAGACGTTTGTTTTCATCGTACTGTTCGCCCGAAACCGTAGCGTAACCAGCCATATATTGATCCCCGTAAGGATTCACGTCTTCAGGTGCGATAAACGCAAAGTTCGACAACGTTACGTATCTATCATAATAAGCTTGCGAACAGAAGTAAGCGGAAGATTTGCCGCTAATAACGTTTTCATCCGTAATCGTTTGCGTAAGCGTCTTACCACAAATGGTAAGTTTCATTTGAAGCGCATCATCTTTCCAAGTAAACGTTAATTTACCAGTATAATCCTGCGCTTCTACATACGTATCGCTTGCATTCGTCAACTCCGTTTCGTTTAAACCGAATTGTTGATCCCAAAGGAATCCCTCGAACAATACGTTTATAGTCACTTGCCCATACTTTGTAAAATCAATACGAGGCAAAAGAAGTTTATGTACAGCTTTTACTACGTTGTTGTCGTGATACAGCAAATATTTCAAGGATTTTGCCGTCGTTTCCGCGATTCTATCCGCGTATTCAACTTGACTTTCAAAGCTATATACGCTTGCGCCGTACGTATTCTTCGTGAAATCAACTTCCTCTGCGGTTTGCTGCGCCGTTTCTTGATAACCACAATCGCAGGAGCGCGTTTTTTCACCAATATGGTCGGCCGTCCATTCACTCATCTTGTGTGCCGTTCTTTCCTCATAATCACACTTTTCACAAGCATAGTAGTGATGGGTTTCATCGTATTCCAACGTTTCGGACAATTCGTGATGCGCGGGCAATATCCAGCTGTTTTCAGCGATTTCCTGCGTTGCTTCGGCATCAGCAAAGAATTTTCCGCATTCGCAAGTGTAATAGGTCGTATTGCCGTCTTCCGTACACGTTTCTACTGTTTCGGGCACTTCCGTCGTTTCATGAATGTGCTTTGCTTCCAACGTCTGCATGTTGGTCACGACAAGTTCACCTTCAAAATGATAAATCTTGACAATAACAAACTCTACGTTCTTTTGGTTGCATTCCAACGTGAAATCATACCATTCGCCGTCCGCCATAAAGCAGATGTTACCAATCGTATCCTTAGATACGTTGACGTACTCGCCGTTCATTTTATACTCAATATAGCTCTTCATACCGTACGCTTTATCCGTTTCATCCAACGTCGCGCAGGTTTCATTGTTGCTATCAAGCAGTTTATAAGTAAAGGAAATGCCGCCCATAGCCGCATTTACGGGAATTCTAAATTCCACAAAACCGTTGTTGTTTTCAGCGTCCGCAGCAGCATCCCACGCCGTCGCTTTGGAGAAATAAATTGCTTGCGTATTTTCCCCTGCTTCGTTTTCAATCGTTACGTAAGCAGGTGCAGTTTGATCGAACTGCTTAATTTCATCCGCGACAATGGTATTGATAAGGTCGGCAGACTCGGTATCCACAGCCGATCCCGTCGTCTCCCCTGCTATCGTTTTCTTTGCAAGCACAAGCTCTGCATCCGTAACCACGGTGTATTCTTCCCCTTGCAGTAAGAATTTGTCTTCGCAGTTTTCGCACGTATAATGCGCTTTCACGCCTTCTTCAAAGTAGGTAGCTTCCTTTCCGCTTTCCTCTACGTATGCATGCGCCGCCGCAATTTTTACCGCGTCAAGCGTGGTTTCATTTGCGCCTTCCGCATCCGCAAAGATGAGTTCGCAACCGCCACAAGTGTAATATTCACTGTAACCGTCTTCCGTACAAGTTGCCGCCTTCTCTTCCACCTTTGTGAGCGAATGTGTATGCACTTGTTCCCCACCGCCGGTAGAACTATCGTCGGGCGTAGAACTATCGTCGGGTGTGGAACTATCGTCGGGTGTGGAATTATCCGTTACGGAGCCTGTTGACGAATTCGAATCTCCACCGCCAGAACAACCCGCAGCAACAACGCCAAACGTCAATGACATTACCATTGCCAACATTGCAATCCATTTTTTATTTTTCATGATACTCCTCCTTATTACCTTGCATTTAAATGATTTCTACGTTATAAATAAGCACGCTAAACGCACCGATTGCTTCTGGATCGTTATAATCCGTTCCGTTCTTTGTTTTGCAGCGGAATACGGTTTCTTTTGAAGATATTTCTATCGTGACGTGCACAACTCCGTTCCCGTCTACATCAAAATACCCTTCAAAAGGTGCCGACGTATCGTATTGCTGGAAGTATGGCAAATTTAACAGCTTCACGTCAAATTCTAACGTCGTATATCCTGCATTGGATAATTTTTTCAACCAATTTCCATTTAAATTCAGCTGCCAAGAATCCGTTATAGACAACTTACCGTCCTCTATCACTTTCTTGCCGCCGTTGATATTACTCCAAGCTTTTTCCGTATAGAACTCGTTTTCAAACGTGTTTTCCGCAAAAGCCAATTTGATAACCGTACCTATATCCGCCGCCGTGGAATACAGTTTAAAGGCGTTTTCCTTATACTCTTCTGCCACAAGCTCGCATGCGAATTGCGCTTTTTGATATATCGATTTGCGTTCGCTCACGGCGGTCATATCCCCGTAAACGTATTCGATACTGCTTTTTTCCTGCGAAGAAATGGAAACGTCCACAAACGGACTACCTTGCGCAACGTATTTCTTGGAGTTTTCAAACTGCAAAATCGGACGCTTCGCGCTTTCGTCTTTTAAGACCGTTACGCTGACTGCGCGGTCTGATGCGTCGGTAGTTACCGCCGCATAATATTCCATATCGGTGGCAATTACCTTGGACGGCTTTGCAACGTTGAAATAAATCGGATTTCCGCTTTCGTCCGTCAATACCGCGTTTACACCGCCTGACACTCTAACGTCGCCATTCTTATAAACCTCTACGTTTTCGCCGCAGTTATACGTATCCACGACAACCATACCATTTTCCTCGCAAACGTAGGCAAGATTGGACGTTTTATACCAACTTTCCGCATATTTATATGCGTTCACGTCCCCCATGGACAAGGCAACGTCCGAAACACCGTTCACCTTTACGACAAGCGCAAAATCCTTCACGTTTGCCAAATCAATGCGGAATACGTATTGATTCCGCATTTCCGTAATCGGAGCGACGCGCAAAGGAATATTCCCTGAATATGCGGAAATTTCTTCCACTCCCTCTCCGCTTGCATTTGCGCGAAACGTAAGGTGCGTATACCCTTCGCCAATTAGTTTTTTCAGCCAATTCACGGGAACGGTCAGCGTATCGCTATTTACCGTAATATATCCGTTCTCAGATATTTCTACAGCTTCTGTCCACGTTCTTTGAAGAAGAAACTCCTGTACGATATTGCCTGTAAAGGTAACGTTGGAAACAGCTATGTTCAAGCCACCCGTTACTCTTTTTACGGTATATATCCCATCAGTAGGTTTTATGGTAGCGCCGTTGACCCTCACAGTCGGCGTTGAATCTTCAAATCCATTGTGCAATGCGAGCTTGAAAGAATATTCTTTCCCTGCCACCGCATAATCGTCACCCACAATCGAATAACCTTCGCCTTTGGATTTTGTCACTTGATACGTGGCAAGAGATTTTATGCCTTCCACCGTCAATACGGTATTTTCCGAAACGTTTTCTAACACACCTACGTTGTCTTGCAACGCTATCTTTTTTCCGTTGGCGTAGATTTTCATATCCGAAAAATCATACGTATTATCCGTTTCTATGATTTCAAACGAATAACTTTCTCCGCCGTACACCGTCGTTTCACCGACAATTTGATACTGCTCGGAAGTAGGGATTTCAATAGAATATATAGAATACTGCACCGCCGTAGAGTATGCGGTTTCTTCTTCACCGCGCAGCGCTTTCACCTTAATACTATAATCCCCTACTTGCGTAAACGGTTGCAAATAGCACGTCGTATTCTTTATCGGTAAATCCGTTCCGTTTACGTTGACAACGTAAGCGCTTGCCCCTGCAACGTCTTCCCATTTCACCGAATAATCGGTTTCCAAGCACGGCTGCGGAACAGTCAACGGCGTTTGCTCTATCTCGACACTACTCGACGAATCCTGCGATGATTCGATAGCAGAATCCAGAGAAGAATCGCCTTCGCCCTTATTGCATGCCGACGCGACAAATAAAACGAAAAAACATAATAGGCTTGCAAACAATGAAAAGTATTTCCCTTTCATATCTTTAACTTCCTTTATTTTATCCTTTCAAACCGCCCACCATCATTTTGCTCTGAATCGTGTTATGCGTAAAGAAATACAAAACGATTGTAGGTATCATAACCAACGTAAAGCCTGCCATCAATACGGGAAGGTCGACCAAATATTTATCCGCGTCCTGCGTGAAACGGTACATACCGTACGCCACGTTTGGATAATCGGGCAACCACACCAAATAGGTCGAATAATCGTTCCAAGCCCCCATAAAGCTTAAAAGGAACAACGACACCAATGTGGGCATTATCATGGGCAGATAAATCTTAAACAATACGGTATAGTTGTTTCCTCCATCAATAAATACACTTTCAGCGTAATCCCACGGCATTCCCTTAAACGCTGCATAGAGAAGAAGGAAGTTCATGCCGTAAAAACAACCTACGGGCGAAGTGATAATATGCATAAACATATTATTGTATACGTGCAGGAATTTCCTCAGCTGCATCGCCGATGCCAAATTGCCGACGATGGGTATAATCATAAGTGCAATACCGAGGTTGAAAAAGAATTTCTTAAGTCGGATCGTAGCCATGTCGTTCTGTGAGCC
>JAZQGK010000216.1:0-5006 GCA_045539975.1 Candidatus Scatosoma sp.
TATACTTTTAGCGGTGCAAAGAAGGTTGAGAGCGGTGATAGCTATACCTTTACCGTAACGGAAAAGGTAAGCGGTTTGAACGACTTCATCGTACTTGTCAACGGCGAAGAGGTTACAGGCAACAACGGCACGTATACGGTAGCAAACGTAACGGAAGATTTGACGATTCAAGTGCTCCACGGCTATATCGAACACGGCGAAAAGGTAACTGTAACGTACAATGCAGACGGCTCGATTAAGGTTGAGAACGCAGTGTTTGCGAATGGAAACGCTGCAAATGCTCCTTGGCTTGCATATATCTCTGCTGAATATATCGAATATATGATCGGTAAGGGATACAAGAACGTAGGCTTTACGATTCAAACAGACGGCGCAATTATGGCGCAGGCGGTTGCAAGCTACAATGGTACTATCTTTGTATATCATATTGACGGCACTGCGAAGTATTTTGAACAGGCACTCGGTACGACGGTAAGCAACGACCTTCAATTCTGGGGGCAGAGCTCCGGCGGTTCGGGTAATGCAATCAAAGATCAAGGCGGCTATATAACAATTACGGGGTTGATCTTTGTTGCATAATTACAATAAAAGTAAATGAATTGAAAAGATTTGCGATAAGGAACGGAGTGTATCTGCTCCGTTCCTTAATGGTTTGTTGATGTAAGCGAACGAAAAATTAGTAGGGATATTATGGGAAACTTTCATATTGCAAAATGGATTTGGATTGAGAGTGAGTCGAAACCTGATACATACGGCGAATTTTATGATGAATTTATATGGGAAGAGGGCGATGTGAATTGCCGTCTTTCTTGCGATGGCGATTATACGCTGTTCGTGAATGGGAAATACGTTGCAAGTAATCAATACGGCGATTACGAGTGGTATAAGTCTTACGATGGCATCAATATAACGTCTTTTTTGAAGAAAGAGAAGAACACTATTGCTATTTTGGTATGGCATTTCGGAACGGATAGTCAGCGTTATATCAAAGCGCAAGCAGGGCTTATTTTTGAATTGCAGTCAAATGGCAAAGTTTTGCTTGCAAGCGGTGAAAATACTCTTGCAAGATACAGCAAAGCGTATAAGCAAGGTGTAAAGAAGTTGGTAACCCGTCAGTTGGGTTTTTCGTTTGCGTATGATGCAACCAAAGAAGACGAATGGGAAACTACGGGGAAAGGCTTGCAATTGGCGGTGCTGGTTGATAAAAATTGTTCGTTTATCGAACGCCCGATTGAGAAGCTAAAATTGCTTGAATGCGTACATGGTAGGGTGGTTTTAGCGAAAAATAACCATTATATCATAGATTTAGGCAAGGAGACGGTAGGGCTTGTTTCCCTTGATTTTGTATCGCCTACCGTTCAAAAAATAACTGTTGCGTGGGGGGAAGACTTACGTGGCGGTCACGTTCGCCAAAGAATAGAACATCGTGATTTTAGTTTTGATTACGTTGCAAAAGCAGGTAGAAACGAGTACGTAAACTATATGCTCCGTTTGGGTTGTCGCTATTTGGAAATCTATACGGAAATGCCTATTGAAATATGCTCTATCGGTTTAATTCCGCAAGTATATCCCGTCCAAGAAAAACAAGTAAAACTTGACAATGCATTAGACCAAAAGATATACGATGCTTGCGTGAATACGTTGAAGCTTTGTATGATGGAGCATTACGTGGATACGCCTTGGCGTGAACAATGCTTGTACGTGTATGACTCACGCAATCAAGCGCTTTGCGGATATAAGGCATTTGACAACGGTAATGCTGAATACGTGCGCTCGAATTTGAAACTCATTAGCCAAGACAGGCGGGAAGACGGTTTGTTGGCTATTTGCTATCCCTGCGGTATGGATTTGACGATTCCTTCGTTTTCGCTTTACTATTTTATGCAGGTAAACGAATATCTCAAAAACACGGGCGATATTACGCTTGCGCAGGAAGTTTACGATAAGCTGATTTCCGTATTAAACGTATTTATTGGCAATCGAAAAGACGGTTTGGTTCTCAAATTTGAAGGGGTAAACCATTGGAATTTCTACGACTGGTCGCCGTATTTAGACGGGGCTTTGCACGGAACGGAAGACGCTGTTCCCGATTTGATGATAAACTTGCTGTTTATTTTGGCTTTGCAAAATCTGCGTGAAATCGCCCTTAAAATAGGCAAGTCGTTTGCGTATGGGGATTTACTTGAAGAAAGCAAAAAGCGTACAAATGAATCCTTTTATAATGCGGAAACGGGTTTATATTCTATGACCGTAGGCGGCAGCGAATATACTGTTTTAGGGAATGCTTTGGCAATCCTTGCAGGGTTGGAGTTGGATAAAGAATACGTTTGTGAAAAGATTGTAAACGGTGAACTTTTCGACTGCTCGTTGAGTATGAAAATCTTTAAGTATGATGCGTTGCTTGCTACGGATAAAGAGAAGTATCAAGAGTGGGTATTGAACGAAATTCGCAGAGAATACGGTAAGATGATAGAACGGGGCGATACTGTGTGGGAAACGATAGACGGGGCGAGCGCATTTGATAACGCAGGCAGTCTTTGTCACGGTTGGAGTGCAATTCCTATTTTATATTTATTAAACACATGATGGTGATATATAAGAATTATTAACGAGTTAGTGGAAAATGTATAAAAATTGAGACGAAAAGGCGGAAGGGCTTCGAAGTCACCTATATTTAGATTGATAAAATTAGTGGAAAAAACTTTGGGGTAGAATATGCTATACCCTTGGAAATAAAGAATCGTAGCGGTGCTTTAATAGACTTTGAGCTACGTATGGGCATAAATAATATTCCTTGGGATAGCGATGGGACAGAGTGCTGAATCCCTTTAAAATAATGGGATTACGAGAGACGTTTTTGTTTTGAATAATAAAAAGCATCGATTAAGGAAAAATTACAAAAGGAAGGAATAATCATGAAAAAGATAACTTTATTAGGCGATTCTATTAGACTAATTGGGTACGGTACGAAAGTGCCTGAAATGCTCGGCGAAGAATACGAGGTTTTTCAGCCTGAGGACAACTGCCGCTTTGTAAAATATACCTTGCGTATGTTATTCGATTTTAAGGCGCAAATCGAAGGGAGCGACGTTATCCACTGGAATAATGGTCTTTGGGATATTCCCACGGCGCTTTTTGACGATGGAGAGCCGTTTACGAGCGAAGAGGAATACGTTGTAAATATGCTCCGCGTTGCAAAGGAATTGAAAAAGCTGGGCAAACGCGTTATCTTTGCAACGACGACGCCTGTGCATTATGAGCATCCTTACAATAAGAACGACGTTATTAAACGCTATAATGATTTAGTTGTACCGAAACTGCAAGAATTGGGCGTGGAAATCAATGACTTAAACGCGCTGGTTGGCCAAGATATTTATAAATATATTTGCGAGGATAAAATTCATTTATCGCAAGAGGGGATTGAAATTTGCTCAAAACAGGTTGTAAAGGCAATCAAGGGTGAATTGTAAAAGATAGGCGTTTTGCGCGAATAAGCAGTAGACTTTATTGAATATTGGTGTTGACAGAACACAAAGAATATTTTTCAGATGAAGCGTGCACGAAATATATAAGTAAAGACGATTTTTGGCCGCTGAAGGAGCATAAAGGGGTAAGTGTATTATGTTGAAAATTGGGATACAATCTGTAGCTTATTTTACATACAAACAAGGCGAGATTGCAGGCATGGAGCGAGCAAAAAAACATGGCTATGATTGTCTGGATTATGGCGATTTTACTCCTCCCAACAGCGAATTATTAAATCTTCCAATGGAACAATATAAGGAGTATCTTTGTTGGCTGAAGAAGCAAGCGGATAAAATTGGTATTACATTCAACCAAGCGCATGGGCTTTGGTGGATGAACGAGCTTAACCTTGAAGAACGGAAGAAGAATATTGAATATTATAAAAAGCAAATTATAGGGTGTTCGTTTTTGGGCTGTCCAAATTTAGTAATTCATCCTTGTTGTCCAGGCGGATGGATTTGGACGGGAGGAATGGATGACAAGAAAGGTTCGTTGGAAGCAAATCTGCGGGTGCTCGAGGCCATTTTGCCTACGGCCAAAGAGCATAGTGTTACTATTTGTTTGGAAAATTTACCCTTTCAGCATTATTCGCTTTCTCATACAAGTGCAGTAAAGGAAATTGTGCGGTTAATTGATGATAAAAACGTGAAGATATGTTTTGATACGGGGCATTCAAATTGTATGAAAGAAGACGTATATCAAACGCTAAAATTGATAGGGAATGATTTGGCGTGTTTGCATATTCATGATGATAAAAACCGTCAAGATCGCCATTTGATTCCATTTCTCGGGGAAGTGGATTGGGAAGGTTTTACAAAAGGATTAAAAGAGATAGCGTTTGATGGTGTAATTTCATTGGAAACATCGATTTCACCGAAAATGCCAGAACCAATGAAAGAAACGCTGCAACAAAGCCTTGCTGATGTAGCGAGACATTTGGCATCTAAAGTTTGAGGAGAAAATATGTGGAAGTATTATTTTTAGGGATGTAATGGCAAAGTTCAAAGAAAGCTTTATTCAAAATTTTGCATCTTTCGTGTACGAGGATATTTGCCGTGAAAAGATGTGGAAATTGTTGCATACGTTACAAGAAAAAATGCCCGCTAGTGTATCTTTGACGGGAGCGAAAAACATTCAATATATTATTTCAGCGCGGTAGGATTTACAAAAGGGTTACGAGATGAAGTAAAGCAAAATCCGAGTTTAATTTTGGTCGAAAACCTTATAAAAGAAATATTTTTTAGTAAAATTTCTAAATTTGATATAATTTTGATTTGGCGAACGAATGGCGAATAATGGCTGAATCCCTTACAAATAAAGGGGTTGTGAAGACGCATCCAGGTTCGAATGAAAATCTTTAAGTATGATGCTTCGCTTGCGACGGATAAAGAAAAGTATCAAGAGTGGGTATTGAACGAAAGTCGCAGAGAATACGGCAAGATGATAGAACGGGGCGATACTGTGTGGGAAACGATAGACGG
>JAZQGK010000217.1:0-13757 GCA_045539975.1 Candidatus Scatosoma sp.
CCTATAATAGGATCATCGGGATCAACAACCGGCCTAACATAAGGTGTTATTCTAATGGTTGCGTTTAGGTCATAATCATCAATTATCATTATCGCTTTACCGGCTTGAAAATGTGAAATCATTGTCGATTTATCGGTGCTGGTTGAATTTCCTGTCGGAGTTAATACATTATTTTGTACTGTAAATGTATAGGGCGCTGGTATAGCTGATAATGCGGTATTAACCGCGTTCGTTGCGGCACTCTGCGCGCTTGCCGCTACACCCGCCGCGCTGTTCGCAGTATTAACGGCATTTGAAGCGGCTGTATTTGCGGCGGCCGCTGTGCTTTCTGTCGTCCTTATCTTGTCCAGGAAGTATTTCAGATCGTACGCGTACGGATCGCCCGGAACGTAAGGGTTATTGTTCGGTGTATAAGGCATGATTTAAGCCCCCTTTCTAATAAACATAAAGGCAAAATTCGCTTTTAAAATCGTCTGCTATATAGTCGATCAGATCAAGACGCGGTATTAGGTCAAGTTCGCTTTCAAGCATTTGCTGCGAAGTTGTAACGCCTATGTTGCCGTGTATCCGGCTTTCAAACTTTGTATAATCTGTTCCCGTGTGCTTTTCGGATATGTCGCGCTGATCTGTTCCGCTGTTGGCGCTTTTCGTGTTAGGCTGATATGTTGACGCATTGTCGGCGCTTACGGTGTTTTCAGTTGTAAGCCCGTTTGTTATATCGTCGTCCGTTGTTACAATATGGCCGTGTGTTAAATGCGTTTTGCTGTCTTCGTTTCTGTCGTAGTTTTCTATTGGGTTATACTGCGCCGTAATAGCGGCGTTGTAGCGGTTCCAAAGCGGTAAGCGTCTATTGCTCCATTTACCTATGTAAAATTTTATTACGTCCGGTTCCGGACAAAATAGCGGCGTATCGCCATACTTAAATAATATTCTGTCTACGACGTCCGCAAGCGTAAGCGTAGTTGGTACTACCATATTATCAAATACCGTATTATCAAAATCAAGTATTGCGCGTATTCCGCTGTGGTGCAGTTGATTAACGTACATTGTCTATTATCCCCCTTTCTTCCTGGGCGTCCGGTGCGTCCGGCGTGTCCGGTTCGTTTAAAACGGGTATAATATTTGTGCCGTAGTGCGCGTTTATCTTTTTACAGCTTTCTTTCAGGCTTTCTATCCATACTTCTGAACGAATGAAAGTTTCCGCGTTTCCGGCGTCCACTTCCGCGTTTATCATGCGTTCTTTTTTATCTTCTACAATTCTTACGCCTATTTCCCGGTAGAAGTCAACAAGCGTTGTGCGCCTGGCTTCCAAGAGATCGCCCAAGATATAAGAATTTTTTATATCGCGGTCAAACTGGTGCCAGGGTAACATATCCGGTTCCATTTTGTCGCGCTTTATAAGCTGTTTGTCTATTATTACGTCGTCGCCGTTTAGTATCTTTTCGCGTATGTTCTGTAATGTCCGGGCGCTCTTATCGTCTGCGGCTACAAGTGCGTACGCAAGACGGCTGTTTTTTGCGGCCGCTTTTATCGACGTGTCTATTTCTTTAAGTTCTGCGGCATACTTTGTTATTATGTCGTATGTTCCGTAATAGTCCGGTGTTAGTTTTAAAAGCTCACATTCTACGCCAATTTTTAACGGTCTGTCAAACTGAAAGTACGGTGTTGCTACCATAGCGCCGGCCGGCTGATACTGTAAACTATACCCCGTTACTGTACCTGGCTGTGGGACAAGCCCCCACGTTTTAGATCTAAATACGACTATAAAACCGCGCATGAACAGGCCAAATTTTAACGCGTCTTTGTCCCAGGCGTATTGCCCCTGTTCGGCAGTCGGTAGGTTTTTAAAGTCAATTAAAGCCGTTAAGCGCTGTAACAGCGAACGCGTCCAATAGTCCATAGCGCTGTTGGCTGTATTGTCTACATATGGCGGCGGGGTATATAGTCCGCCAAAGTTATAATACCACATATATTAGCCCCCTTTATTCATAGTAAAAACCGCTTTCAAGAAAGCGTTTTATTTCTTCCTGTTCCGGAAGCGTCCCGTTTATATCCACGTCCCCGCGTTCCGCGATCATGTAGCCGCCGCCAAGCGTGGCCGGTGTCGTTACCTGGCAATACGGGCGGCCGTTGTGTGTATTGTCTTCGTCGGTTACGTTATAATGTATGGTATCCAGCCATATAGGTAAGCCAATAACGCCCGCAAAACTTCCGCCCGCTCCGGACGACATAGGCGTACCGGCGGCCATGTCCATAACGCCCCCTATTGCGCCCGTAACGGCGCCTATAACGTTACCGCTTGCAATAGCCCCCATTGTTTGCCCTATATTACCGACAACGTTCGTTGCGTTGTTAGATCCGCGAAGCGTAAGCGGTACGCCCATTTGCCCCACTAAATGCGCTAACTTCTGCTTGGAGCTATTCGTCACCACTTCAACGACATATTGGCCGCTTATTGCGTCAATGGTGCGGTATATGTCTATACTCGTTTCGTTTTTCAGTTTTGCCGCGTCAAGCGTTACGACGCCGCAACCGGGAACACCAAGTATATAGGAAGTATAGGGCGATAAATTAAGATAGGCGCCGCGCGTTGCCGCTTGCGGGTGTTTTTGTATGGTAAAACTAACCGTTGTTGCGCTAACTAACGGTTGGTCTATATACAGACCGTAAACGGCGTCGGTTATGTACGGCGGGCTGTCCGGGTCGTCCGGATCATAGTCCGGGTTTGCTACAAGTATACTTGCGTCCCAGCCGCCTATATGTACCACGTCCATGTCGTCGCCGTAAAACGGCCAGGGTACCCACAACGCGCCGTTAATAAGTTCCTGGGGGTTCCCGCCAAACTTTTTAACGACTTGTTTTACGACGTCGCCGAGCTGGTAGCCGTCTATTGCTTCGTACAGCATTTTAATTAAACGCTTAAAGTCCGTTGTTGTAAGCAGTATTAATGTAGTGGCTCCAAGCGTTCCCATTCCGGCAACGTTCAAAACGATATAACCGCCGTCGTAGCCCAGGTTTCTATATTCACTTTCGCCGGGCGGTATTACATACCCCGGAATTGTAGATATAGGTTGTTCGGCGTGCCGTCTTGTTACGTTTGCCGTGGGCGGATATAAATTATCTTGTATATCCCCGTTACTTGCTACCGACGAACGCAAAATATAAAGGCTTGTACTGCCTATGTTGCTTTTATAAGTCGCCAGGACGTCCGTTTTTAACTTTATTTCGCATAGTCCGATACGTACCATTTTTATGTTTTCTATCCAATAGTAACGGTCAAGCATAAAACCGTAGTTATACGTCTTGGCCGTACTATATGGAATAGAAAGTACCACGGTAGGGTTTACAACGTCCGTGCCGTCTTTAAATACTACGTCGTAATTCGTCCACGTTGCGACGTTCGGCTGTTTCGTGCTTTCAATATGCTTATTAAAAGTTCCAAGCTTTAAAGAATACGACATAGTTATTTCCTTTACGCCATGTAATAAAGTATCATGTTTTCCGTCTGATCCAGCTTATAATTGTAAGTCCAATGGTAAACGGTGTTGTAGTATTCGCCAAACGGATTTACATTTGTAGAAAGTACGCTTTCATGCTTTACGGACATTTCCATAGCGTCGCGGTCAAACAGAAGTCCTACAACGTTATTGAGTGTAACAGCGCTTCCGTTTTCGCTCTGCCCGGTCGTGGTGTTAAGCTGGTTCGGTGTTACGCTAACGCCCATGGGAACGTTGGGGTTCTGCCAGTATTCAACGCCTTCATAGTTTTCAAGTTTAAGATAACTGTCGTTGAACAGCGACGGGAAAACATTTTTCATTTCGTCGCGTACAAGCGGCATGTAAAGAATAAGGCGCCTTGCTTCCGGCGGTGTGTGCCTGGGAAGTACAAGCGCGTTGCCGCCGTCGTCGTTTCTTGCCGGGTAGATATGGAAAAGCTCGTTTCTTTCGCGCATTAGTTCCATGTCGCCTTCAATACGCGCAACCATGAACGCTACGAAGTCCGGAAGATAAGTTGTCAAAAGATCGGTTACGGTGTAGCTGGTGCCGTACTTTGTATTAAATTCGCTTACAAGATTAACTTTCTGCCTTGCGGTTCCGGTGTTGTAAGTGGCGCCAATGGCGTTAAGTACCATAAGACGGTTTTCGGCTTCTATCTTGGTTTCCAGGTCGTTTGCAATATCTACAAGCTTTGCGCTTACAAAGTCGGAAAAAGCGCGTTCGCTGGAAAATGCAAATTTGAGTTGCGAAACAAAAGACGTGTCGGGATATTCCAGCGTCTTTGCCCCGCAAAAGTTGATCTCAAGCGGATACTTCTTGCTGATCTTCCACGGATCAATAGACGCGCCGTCAACAAGCTGGCTGCTGTTTATGTCGGTGTTGTAGTTCCTGGACGGCTCCAGGCCCTTTGCGTAGAAAGATATTTTTCTTTCTATTCCGCCCCACTCGGCCGGCGTTTTCATTATGATCTTAAAGCGGCCTTTGTAACGCCTTACAGCGTAAACGGTGCGGCCTATTACGTTGGAAAGTGCCGCAAGCGTGTTGGTGTAGCCGGTACGAAGCATATGCTCGCCTACGGTTACAAAAGTTTTGGTGTCAAAAGCGGTAAGCGTTCCGTTGCTTCCGAACATTTCCGCCGACATAGCGTTAACTATGCCGTATACGTCGGTAGGTGTAAGAGTGTTAGCCATAGTTTTTAGTCCCCCTTAAAAAAATTGTCTATTATGTCGTCTATTCCCTTTGGCTCTATGTTTTCCATTGACGGCATACCCGCCAATTTTACCATGTTTGTATAAAGTTCCTGAAAAGGTTCCAGGGCCTTTGTTATTGCCGCGCTTATAACTTCCGCGTTGTCTTTCGGCTGTTCCGGCTGTTCCGGCTGTTCCTGTTTTACTTCTTCCGGCTGTTCTTCCGGGGCCGGCTGTGCGGGCGTCTGCGGCGCGTCCGCGTTTGCGATCTTTACTATATCTTCCTTTGTAAAGCCCGCGTTGACAAGTTTAATAATGTCGTCTGCTTTCATTTCTTCCCCCTGTAAATAATCAGTTTTTGACCTACAACAATAAGGTTAACGTTTTTTATATGATTATCCGCCGCAATTACTTTTACGGTCGTACCATACTTGTTAGCGATCTTTGTTAATGTATCGCCCAATTTTACTTTGTATATTATAGGCTCTTGCGGGCTTCCGCTTATTAAAAGCACGTCGCCCGTTATTATCAAGTTAGGGTTTTTAATGTTATTAAGCCGTACAAGCTGAGCAACGGTAGTATTGAACATTTTAGCTATTTTCGTTAGCGTATCGCCGCGCTTTACGGTGTAATATACCGGTGTGGGCGGTGTGGGCGGAACAGGTGCCGGCGGGTATATGAACATTAAAAATTCGTAAGTATATCCCCAACGCCCATTTGCGCCGCGCTTCCTTGTAAGGTTTCTAACAAGCGGCGTTGCGCGGTAGCTCCAGCCGCTTTCCGAAGTTTTAACCGTGTCGTTGTCTATTACTTCTTCAACGATCGCGACGTGTCCCTCGCCATGTCCCCATACCATACAAGCGCCTTTTATAGGCGTGTCGCCGTGCTTTAGGCCCTGGGCGTCGCAAAATTTAGTAAAGTCTACCGCGTTGCGGTTCCCCAGGTATTTAAATTCCGGCTTTTCGTCGCCAAATATAAGCTGATTAAAGCGGCCGGAAGCGTAGCCAACGCAATTAGGTAGAACGCTTCCCGGAAAAGGACGTAAACCGTACTTATCGTTACCCTGGATACAAGGCGACAAACCGCCGTAGCTTTTAGTTATAAAATATGGCGATCTTATATTAAATTCCATAATTACCCCGCATATATATCATATAATAATATTCGTCTTCGTCTTCGCCGGGTGTTCCCGGTGGATATATACAGCCCTGGTATATATAATCGCTGTTGCCGTGCCAGCGTCCGCCGTTGTAATAGTGCGTTACATATTTCCATACGGGCGGTACCGTCCAATACCAACCGCTTTCCGAACATATTATTTCCGTAGCGCTTATTATCTGTTCAACGATCGCAACATGTCCCTCGCCGCTGTTTTTCCATACCATAGCGCCGCCGACAACGGGCGTTGATCCTGTCGGCAAGTCTTGCCATACCGCAAATTGCATAAAGTCGCCGCCGTTGGCGTTTCCCAGGTAAGGACAAGCGCCCAGGGATAAAAGTTCATTATAGCGGCCCGTCGCAAAGCCGGAACAGTTCGGTAATACGCTACCCGGAAACGGCCGTAGACCATAATCGTTATTGCCTAAAACGCAAGGGTTCCAACCGCCGTACGAAGTTCTAATATAATAATTTGAATTTATATCCGGCGCCGGCATTTTAAGTTTAATTATTCCCCTATTTTGTTAATTAGCGAAGTTATAGCGATTTCAAGTTTTGTTATTGCGTCTTTTAGTCCGTTCGTTTCTTCTTTATGATCTTTTTGTATTTCCGTCATTTTATCAAGCTGTTTTGTCATGTACCAAAATAACAGCAAAGTCATAGCGATCGGAAAGCCCACGGAGCTAATGATATTTACTATATTATCCATAATATTTATACCTATTCGGCTACATATGTAAAAGAAATAGAAGTTGCGCCCGCGTCCGGTACAATATGAAAAGTCGTTGCCCCCGTTACGATAGTTTCCTTTGTTACACTACAATTATTAGTGCTTGAAACGTCAACGCTACCAATAACCGTAAAAAGCATTTCCCCGTTTATTATAACGGGGTGCGTCCATAATATATTACTTCCGCCCGTACTGTGAGAACGTCCATATGGCGCATATTTATTTTCCGGTGTGTTTGCGTCGCAACAAAGCCATGAAACATTACGGGAATTACCGGAAGAATTGGTGATAGTTAGCCAAATTGGTAATATTTCAACGCCGCCCCCGCCTACATATTCGTCGCCTGTTACGGCGTTACGCGCCGAAGTAAGTGCGCCGCTTCCGTCGCTTTCTATTATAAATTCTTCGTTGGGCTTTCCAAAATTTACGCCCGCGCTATTAACAGCCATAATTTACCCCCTTTAGAATACTACCAAAATATCTTTGCTCGGATCGTCAACCGCTATAACGGTATAATACCGGGCGTTATATGATACATTTTGAAAACTTGCTACGCCGTCGCCCGTAACAACGGGGTTTGCGACGCTCTGTTGTCTTAAACATACAATGCCATTTATTACGGCTATGTCGTCTACGTTAACGCCGCTTACCGTCGCGTTTATGTAGTCCGGCACTATGCAACCTACGTCGTCCAGGTCGTTTATATAAGAAACGGCCAGCGTTCCGGAACTGCTTTTTTAAGCGTAATTTTGCCCGTCATAATTTCATATGATCCGGCGGCCGCCCCGCCGTTCCCGTTGTTAGGTATGATCTTACGGCCATATTTTATATAGCCGCCCACTTTTTGAATATAGCTATTTGTCGCCATAATAAAATACCCCCTTAAATACAGGGCGGCGCGCCTTGCCTGTCGCTGACGTTTTCCCACGGCTTCCGGCCGTTCTTCACGGGGACGCGCCACCACCTAATAAAATAATAGGGTATTGTTAAATTTTTGTCAATATGTTATTGTTAAATATTTATCACTCTATATTGAAAATGTTTTTAAATATTGCAAGTATGCGAAGATCGGAAAACAGTATCATACCTGCATAGTAATACGGCACTAAAAACGCAAAATCTTTATATAGCCGTTCCCGGTCTGTTGAATTATCCCCATACTTAAACCGTGCCGCCGGCCTGAATTTTGCGCGGCAAATATAATAGCCGTCCGGACGTTCCCAACAATATAAAGTATCATTATAAGCCCATACCGGCGTAAGTCCCTTTAGTGATATGGTTTTAACGTACGGGCTTGCGTCGTAACTGAATTCGTTTTCTATTGCCATACCGTAAAAGTCGCTTTTATTGCTTATCTGCCGCATAAGTGCCGTATTCTTGCGCTGATCCAGTACGCGCCGGCTTTTCGGCTGTAAGATATATACACCTTTATCCGTCTTTAGTTCTTCTATGTTCTTGCGGCGCATATATAATACGTCGTCCGTAAGGCCCAGCGCTTCCAGGATAGAATTGTTTATATTGTTACTGTTTGCAAGAAGCCAAACGCGAAGCGGCGGCAAGCCCGCCAATTCTCTGTTGCCGTTAATGGTAGCGTACGCGTTTAAAAAGGCGTCGCCCTCTGTTGCCCTGGATATTACGCCTTTTTCCGGTATAAATTCGTCGTAAACAAGATCGCTGTAAATACCGCCGTTAAAGCCGCGTATATGCGCTATTTGCGTAAGACTTGTTAATATCCCGCGCTGTTTTCCCTCGCTAATGTTTCCGCGTTCGTCTATGGTATAATCGCAAATGCGGCATATTTTACCGCCGCTTTTAAAAAAGCTTACTTTGTATTCCGGCTCAAATACAGCATAAGGCGACAAGGAAGCGGAAGCCGTAATAGTTTCCGTTTCTGCCGTCGTACGCCTTAATAATATGTGCGTAAGATCTTTATCAAGCATAAGTTTCAGCGCGCCGTAAGTCTTACCCACCTGGCGGGCGCCTATTATAACATTAAGCCAGGCGCCCATATTATATACATGTTCAAAATTAAGCCAGCCGTCCTTCGTATACAGATCGTTCATTCTTCTACCTTTCAATTCTTTGTTTGTGGTCAATATCAATAATAACGCCAATGCTAAAAAGTACATATACCCACCACGGGGCTTGCATTTTTATAAGTATCCATAATGCAACAATATTCATTTTTCTTCACTCTCCTTATTCATAGGTATACCGCAATATGGGCAATAAGTGTATTTATTTCCGCTTACTACTTCCCCACAGCACGAACACATATAATCGCCCATTCCGGCGCCTTTCCAGCGTCCTTTGCGTATAGGTCTATTCTCAAAAGCTTCAACCAACTGAATAAGTGAAGCGGAAACGTTTTTATTTTCCCGTTTCCATTCGGCCCAATAGCCGCATTTATCTTCATGTACTTTAATTTTCATTCTTCATTTACCCCGCTTTCTATTATTTGTGTAAAGTTCCAATGATAATTGCCCTCTATGCTCAAACATTCTACATAGTCCGGCGACAAAGATAATAAATAATCTACCGGAAGCATGGCAATATTAGATAATACTTTTATCGGCCGGCCCTTATCGTCGTGTAATATAAGGCCCGTATTTTCGTTGTACCATAAACAAAGCTTACCCGTAACGTCGCCCCTAAAATTAAGGCCAATGTTAAAATTTTCTATGTTGCCTATTATTTCGGCGCCTTTCTTTTTCGGTACGCCCGCTATTGTACAAGTCAATTTATCGCCGCAAACTGTTACGTATTTTTTAGCGCCCCAGCAACGCCAGGCGTCTATTTGCGGTTCTTCGTCCAGTGTTCCCATTTCATGCGGCTTTCCGTTTATGTCATAATACGTAAGCTCTAAACCGCAAGCGCGCTGTTGTTTTAATAGATCGCTTTCAAGTTCTTTTATTTTCGTCCTGTTCTTGTCCGGGTTCAAACAAAATATACTGTCTGTATCGCAATATACGAAGTCCGCGCCGACGGTATCAATTAGGGCTTGCAATTCTACGCGGCCGGCGCAAGCGCAAAAAACTCCCCAAGAGTACGGGACAAAGTAAGCGGCGGAACGCTGATACTTTTTTAAAAACGTTTCTATGTCGCCCGCGTCTGCTTCCGCTATTCCGGTTTCCGTCATTTCGTACCGCGATCTTAACGGCGAAGTCATGCAAAGGCCGTAAATGCTGTTCAAATTTTGTTTACTTATTAAATATTCCACTTCCTTATTTTCAACGTTTTTCAGTTCGGTTTTTTGCGCGTACAGCTTCATTATAAAGCGCCTTACAATGTCCGGCAAATATCCTTTGTTGGTAAAATACCCGCCAAGTATAATAGCGTCGTCAAAGTCGTATTGCGCTTTTATTATCGGCCATTCCATGCCCAGGACGCTTATTTTTATTTGCTCTAAACCGTACATATACCGGCCGTTGTCCGTCATGTTTAAATTTGTGCCTTTCATAATTACCATTTTACTAACGGATATATACGGAACGGTAACGCCCGGCTTTAGACGCGCATTTATCAATACAACGTCGAACATAGTACAATAACCGTTACGTTCAAAATATTCAATATCTTCAACGGGCGCGCCGGCGTCTAATTTACGCCAAACGCCAAGCGGGTATATAGGTTTACAAACAAGTTGTGTTGGATAGCTGGAACATATATCAATGTGCAATAATTTGTACAGTATTTGCCCCGTGTACTTTCTGTTGTGGTGCGTATTGCCGCCCCTGGCGCAACGCGATAATAATTTAAATATGTCCGCGTCTATCTTTTGACGTTCCAGCGTCCTAATATATGCGCGCTGTTCTTCCGTCTTAAACTTAACGTGTATACCGGCGTCGCTTTTAAGCCCCTTGCGGTTAAAGCTTGTAGACGTCGGACAATTCGTGTAGATCGCTTCCCCGTGGCCGTCCAGGTAATTTACTATTGCTTCCGACAAACTTAATACGTCCAGGGCTGAATATATAAGCGTATTGGCTTCTAACGGGCTATATGGCGTACGTAAAACGCTGTAATCTATTAATTCCTTATCCTTTATAAAAAAATGGCTAAAATCGCGTGTTAGCGTTTCCAGCGACATATTAGTAAGTTTATAACTGTCGCGGAACATTAAGCCGTCGTTAGTAATAACCGTTACCGGGTGCCGCATATCAACGGCAAAAGACGCTTTAACGTCTATGTCCCATATATCGCGGCAAAACATGTATTCATAATTTAGGTTATGCACGAAAAACACAAGACGTCTGTTTTTAGCTAAACGAAAATATTTTACGATCCAGGCGAAGACGTCCGCCGCTTCGTCGTATGTTCTTACCATTACAACGCGGCCGTATATGTTCCATTGAAAAAGATAAGGAAACGCAACGGGCGGGGTATCTTCGCCGCCTTTATAATCAAGTTCGCCCGCCCTTATTGTCGTTGTTTCAATATCAAAGGCGCAAGCGTAATTGTAATATTCGCACTTATTACGCCCGCGCCCGCCCCTGGAAACGTTCGTTATGTCGCCCAAATGAGCAAGCGCCGCCGTTTTTATACATTCTTCGGCGTCCGGATATTCATATATATTTATTTGTCTATCCTTATATGTTACGCTTGTCATTTCTTGCCCCGGGCTTGCATGGCTTTCTTTAAAGCTTGCTGACTTGATATTTTTTCGCTTAACGCTTCCGCGATCTGTTCCGCTGTTCCGCTCCAATTTTGATTTGTCATTTTCGCCGCTTCTATCTTGTCCAACGCGTCGTAATAATCGGCCTTGTTCTTCGTGTCTATCTGTTTTAGAAGTGCGGCCAATTCTTCGTCCGTTAAATGGTACCCCATTAGCCCCAGCGTTTGACCTGCTTTCTTTACGCTTTCCGCTTTTACTTCTTCCCAGCCGGCACGCGTCGTTGTTTTGGCCGCTAAAAAGCGTTCAAGTGCCGCGATCTTGCGGCGGGCTTCAACGAACGTAAGCCCCGCGCTTGACGCGCTGAATTTATCCAGGCCGCCCGTTTCTTTTCTTACAAACCATTCAAGCGCGCTACGCTGTCCCGGTGTTGCTCTTTCCAGGCGCCTGTTTGCGCGCCGCGTTAATGTCCGGATCATAGCGCGTTGCAGTTCTGTTATTCCTGTTTTAGCCATGTTTACCCCCTATTGTTTCACGTGAAACATTAAAATAAAAAGCGGGGTTTTGCCGCCCCGCTACGGCTGTTTAACTTACTTGCGTTTCCTGGGCTTTTCTTCGGCTTCTTCGGCCGCCGCGTCTACCGCGTCAACGATCGCTTTGTTGTCCGCTTCGGAAAGATAGATATTATACAGCTTGTAATAATTACCGTCGCTTCCTTTTCTTTCCGGAGCCGTTACGAAAGCGTTGTAGCGCTTGCCTTTCGCCGTCTTTCCGGCCGGTACTACGCGCATGTCGTACAGCGTAAGGCCGCTGACTTTGAGTGTAAACAGGGTTCCGAAGTCAAGAACGCGGACGTGTTCAACTTCCCAATCTTCCCCCAGGTTGAAATAGCTTCTTTCTTCCGTTTCGTTGTTTCTTGCCATGTCTTTGTACTTCCTTTCTTACTGGCTTAAAGCATACGTTTTATTATAGCGCGTACGTCGTTCCATTCGGACGCGTCTATATCCTTTGCAACCAGGGCCGTTACGATCTCCGAAGAACGGCCGCTTTCTTCGCGGCTTTTTACAGTTTCCAGGCCCGCTATTACTATATCCGTTACAGCCCTGTTAAGTACGCGTTCGCCGTACTTTTCGCGTATTTGCGTAATGTTCATTTTATCCCCCCTTTCAGTAATGCTATTATGGTGTCTATTTCGGCCGTTATTTCGTTTATACCGCCGTCGTAGGTAGTATGTATAACGGTGTCCTTTCCAACAAGCAAATGATAAACATTGCCGCCCATATGGTATATTTTAATACGCTTATAGATAAAATACTTAATTCCGTTTTTCATGTCTACCCCCATTGTTCTGCCATAGCTTTAGCAATACCCCGAAACGTTTTACTTCTAACTTTTGATCTTTCTTTAGGCGACAATTTTCGCGCTTCAACGATCCATTTAGCTTCCCTTTTTATTTTACCCGTCTTTTTATCTATCCATACTAAATACTCTTGTTCCGGTTGTTCTAATATCCACGGCTCCAACTTCGGCAAATTTTTAAGCCATAAACACGTTGATTTTGTAACTTTATCGCCAAATTGCCAAGGCTGTATAATCTGATCCGACTTCCGGTATACCGTAGACATTATGCCTATCGGGTTTTCAACCGCTATTTTATCACAAGGCGCGTTTATCATTTCCATAAAAAAGTCAATACCGGCTTGCTGTCTACCATCTTTTCGCTTTTCTTCAAACCAGGGCGCCCCACTTGCGGCTAAATGAGTACACGGCGGAAACGCTATTATCATATCCCAACCGTTTAAGTGCTTTAATACATCGTCGTGTATATGCCATTCCGGACGGCCGCCACTACATTCCATTATGTCGCAACTATAAGCTTCGTGGCCTTTTTCCCGGAACGCCTTACAAACTGCCTGGCTTTCTTCACATGCTACCAATATTCGCATTTTTACCCCCTTACTTCCTCTATTTTTACGGGCCTGGCGCTGTTCACGTCTTCTTCCAAAACAGCTATTGCCGCGTATCTGTCGGCTACCTGGGACGCCAGCGCCATATTGCGCGCGCTTGTTAAAAATATGAGCTTTACGCCTACGTCTGTTAGTATCTCTATCCTGTATGTTCTATCGTACTTATTCATTATCAATACCCCCGCTTATAATCTTGTTGTTCCAGGTGAGCATATCTTCGAAAGCTTCCGACGTTATATCGTTGTCGTAGATCGCTACGCAACGGATACCTTCCCAAAACTTGCGCCAAATGGCCATAGCTTCCGGGCGATCTATGCCGCCTTTTTCCATTAGTGCTACCATATGTGCGTACTGTTCAAAAGCTCTTTTGTACTTTTCCATTTTGTCTGTTTCCTTTCTTCCGGTTAAACCAGGCCGTGCGCGGCCGCTTGCTATACTAAAAGAATAATGTAGGAAGCCCGGCACGTCAATGTAGAACGTGTGAAGATTATATGTATTTTCTGTGAAGCTTGACAACATTTTAACAGGCTTGACAAACTTTTAACAAGCATGGCCGGAGCCTGGCGGAGCCGGAGCCCGTCGGCGCGATCGGCGGCGCGCTGGGGGAAG
>JAZQGK010000218.1:0-4778 GCA_045539975.1 Candidatus Scatosoma sp.
AAAAACACGAAAAAGATTAAAAAATTTAAAAAAGTTTATCTTTTTGGAGGTCTTATGAAGATACCTAAGGGCGGTATAGGTTTTTTTGACAGCGGTATAGGTGGATTGACTGTTTTATCTACGTGCGAAAAATACATAAAAAATGAGATTTTCTATTATTATGGAGACAATAAACACGCGCCGTATGGAAACTTATCCAATGCGCAGATTCGGCGTTACGTCTATGCGGCAATTAGAAAGTTCCGTCGTTTGAAAGCAAAAGCTATCGTATTAGGCTGTAATACCGCTACAGCTGTTTGCGTAGAGGCGCTGCGCAAGAAGTATTCCGTGCCAATTATTGGTGCGGAACCCTCTGTGATGACAGCGGCGAAAAATGGTGGCTTGATATTTGTATTGGTGACGAGGGCGACGTATGAGAGTAGGCGTTTTCAGGAACTATGCGCGCGCACGATAAAAATGTATCCGTTGGCGCAAGTATGCGCTTTTGCGTGTGATGGTCTTGCTGGCGCAATAGAGGAGAATTTGACCAAAAAGAATTTTGATTACAGGCAATATTTACCGAGGGGAGAACCAGACGCTGTGGTTTTGGGGTGTACACATTATATATATATAAAGGAAGAAATAGAAAAAAATTATCGGTGTCCAACGTATGACGGAAATGATGGTATTGCCAAACAATTAGTAAACTGTTTGCATGAAGCAGAAAAAAATCCCCCAAAAATGAAAAAAAGTAGGGTTTTGCGACCCCGCTTGACCACTTGTCAAAAAAATAAACAAAAACCGAACAAAAGTTCGTCAAAAAACAACAAAAAACAACAAAAAACCGAACCCTTGAAAATGCTGTTTTTCCTAGGAAAATCAAGGGGGAGAAACAAAAATGCACACGAACAAATGTTTGTTTAGTGGTTAATGGGGTAAAAATGGCTTTTAGGTGGTCAAAAAAACAAAAAAAATTGAAAAAAATTGAAATTTTTTCTAAAAATCCCTTGACAATGGTCAAAAGTGGTTGTATAATAATATCATAAATTGTTCATCGGTATCATGGTGAAAAAACAAACGGAGGAGGGAACGATATGTTCAAAGGAATGTTCGAACATCAACTTGACGACAAAAACCGTTTGCGTATTCCCTCCAAGTTTAAAAAAGAACTTACGGGGGAGAACGGAGAAAAGTCGTACAGCTTTTTCAGAGGTATGAACAGATGTATCTGTGTTATGGCTGATGATGATTTAGATGATACGATTGCTTCAATTTCCGAAGAGGCTATATCCGAGTCAAACCAAGCGTCGGCAATGTTTTTCAGCAGTATCTTCTCGGCTGAAGAGGATGCGCAAGGCAGAGTAGTATTACCTTTAATGTTGAAAAAGATGGCAGGAATTCAAAAAGACATCGTAACAATCGGTCGTGGTAAAAGATTGGAGATTTGGGCGGCTGAAAAATATTACGAATATCTCGAAGGAATTGATTACGACGCTGAACTTAAAAAATTGGGGATTTAACAAATGTTGGAATTTTCGCACAAACCCGTTATGCTTGAGGAATGTATGGATGGCCTTGCCTTAAAAGACGGTGGCATCTATTTTGACGGCACAGTCGGGGGCGGGGGACATTCCTTTGAGATTTTAAAGCGTACAGCGCCAAACGGCAGACTGGTTGCTACGGATTTGGACGACGAAGCCATCGAGGCTGCAGGAAACAGATTGAGCCCATTTGCCGGTCGATTTGAAATTTATAAATCAAATTATAAAGATTTTTCAATCGTATTCGAAAGAGCAGGTATTGATAAAATTGACGGCGCACTTCTTGATTTTGGGGTGTCCTCCCATCAAATCGATGATGAGGATCGAGGCTTTACTTATAGAAAAGCAGACGCTCCGTTGGATATGCGTATGAACACTTCAGCTTATTTAACGGCGGAAATTATCCTGAATACGTATCCGGAAGCGGATCTGGCAAGAATTTTGAAACTGTACGGTGAAGAAACGTTCGCAAAGCAAATTGCGCGAAACGTAGTGAAATACAGACAGGAAAAACCTTTAAAAACATCGGGTGAATTTGCAGAGATTATTCGTAACAGCATTCCGGCAAAGTTCCGCTACGGCGCGCCTTGTGAAAGAAAGAGCTTTCAGGCTTTGAGAATCGAAGTAAACGGAGAGCTTGACGGATTGTACGAATTGGTGTTGTCACTAACAAGACGGTTGAAAAAGGGCGGTAGAATAGCGATTCTCACTTTCCATTCCTTGGAAGACAGAATTGTAAAGGAAGCTTTTAAATATTTAGAATCGCCTTGCAGTTGTCCCGGGAACTTCCCCGTATGTGTATGCGGAAAGAAACCGGAAATAAAAATTATCACGAAAAAGCCGATTACGGCAAGTGAAGAGGAACTCGAACAAAATTCGAGAAGTAAATGTGCAAAATTAAGGGTAGCGGAAAAAATTTAACCGTGAAACAAGGATAAGGGAAAGAAGAAATACAAAGAACGGAGGCTCCAAATGGAATTGGTACGCGAAAGACAAACGATTGAATTAACCAACGTGGAAGCGCAGCAGCATAACGCGCAAATTAGAGAGCGTTATCGTTTATTGCAGAGCGCGGAAGCGGATCAGTTTGCACAAGAAGTATATTCCGAGCCCGTTCAAGAAAGGGTAATCATCAATGAAACGCCTTCTTTCACCTCTTCTTCGATTAGCGAAACGCCGGTTGTAGAACAAGTTCCGCAAGTGACTGACTTTGTTCGTGAACGCCTTGTTACGGACGTGTTTACGGCGGAAAAGTTTGAAAGGACTACGATTGATCCTAGCGTTATCACGGTAGAGCAACCTATTGTTGTTCCCGTTATTGAACAAAAAGCAGAAGAATCGACGGCTGTTGCGGCGCATTACTCTCTTTCTGCTTTGGCAAAGATAATCATGGCTATTTTCGCAGCGGTAGTAATTGCGCTGCTTAGCTTGATTGCTTATAATTCACAGGTCATTCATCAAAAAAGGATTCAAATAAAAAACTTAGAACAAAAAAGGGAGCAGCTCCTCGAACAACAAGAGGAGCTCCAGGCCCGCATTGATTTGGCGGAATCGGAAGAAAGTATTCTTCAATGGGCGCAGTCGCAAGGCATGGTTCAATTATCAAATTAAATATTAGGAGTTATCGACATCAAAAAGGGTTATCAGGAGTATTCGGTATCTATTTTACAAAAGAGGTTACTTGCCATTAGTTTGGCGGTAACCTTTCTTTTTTTCTTTTTAACGTTTCGTTTTTTCTACGTGCAAATTCTTTGGAATGAAGAATTGAATTACCGTGCGCTTGATCAATGGACAAGAGAAATTCCCATTGTGGCGGAACGCGGGAAAATCACGGACAGAAATGGGGTCGTTTTGGCGGATAATACGACGGCCTATACAGTTTTCGCACGTTCAAATGCTGTGAGAAATAAAGAAAATACAGCTGCTCTTTTGGCGGATGTTTTACATGCTGATCAGACGTTGCTTTACGAAAAATTGACCAAGAAAAAGGCGTCGGAGATAACCATCGCGAAGAAGGTTGACAAACAAGCGGTGCAGTGTTTGTCCGATATGGCTTTGGAGGGCGTATATTATTCTCGGGATAACATTCGGATGTATCCCAAAGGTGACGCGCTGTGCCAAGTGGTAGGTTTTACATCTACGGACAATATCGGTACGACGGGAGTAGAAAAGTATTACGAAGAGTATCTTGCCGGCAAGAAGGGCGAATTGCTATATGAAACAGATTTGGTTGGGATTGAGATTAAAGATAGCGTAGCGGCTTATTTACCGGCAACAAATGGCTATAACGTGCAGTTGACGATTGATTACGGTATACAAGAAATTGTGGAAAGTGCCTTGGAAAAAACTTGCGCGACGTATAATCCGACGGCGGCGCAATGCATTGTGATAGACGTAAATTCTTTTGAGGTTTTAGCGCTTGCAAATTTACCGTCCTATAATTTAAATGAAGTTCCAAGAAATGATGCAGAGCTTTTAAATACATTGACGAGAAATCGAATGATTTGTGATATTTATGAACCTGGTTCAACTTTTAAGATTATCACCTCGGCATTAAACGTGGAAGAGCATCTGCGTGGCAATCCAAAAGCTTTTTCCAATAATTACGTGTTTAACAGTTCTCGAACGCGCGCCGTAGATGGAACGACGGTGAAGTGTTGGAGTAACCACGCCAATGGAAAGCATTGTAATCAAACGCTTGCTGAGGCGTTAAACAATAGTTGCAATCCCTGTTTTACAGATATCGCATTGTCGATTGGAAAAGAAACTTTTTACGAATATCTTACGCTGTTTGGATTTGGAACTCGTACTGGGATTGATTACGGTGGAGAGTCTTACGGCTTATTAATGCCCAAGCAAGCGGTGAGAAATTGTGATTTGGCGAGAATCGGGTTCGGGCAAACGATAGCGGTTTCCGGTATTCAGTTGGCTTGTGCGGTTGCTTCAACGATAAATGGCGGTTATTATTATACGCCACATTTATTAAAGAAGATTTATGCGGAAGATGGATACGTGTTAAAAGAACAAGGCGTAGTGCTGCAAAATCGAACAGTGAGTGAGGAAACGTCAAGAATGATGTCTTCAATGTTAGAGGGGGTTGTTCGTGACGGTGGCGGTAAGAAGGCGTATATCGAGGGATATCGTATAGCAGGAAAAACGGGCACAGCTCAGCGGTATAAGGATGGAAGAATTGCCGCAGGGAGTTACGTTTCATCGTTTATAGGATTTTTTCCGGCTGACCAACCGAAATATTTGGCG
>JAZQGK010000219.1:0-5277 GCA_045539975.1 Candidatus Scatosoma sp.
GGATTGCGGTACGCTTGGTAAATCAAGGTGCCAACGCTTGGAAAGTATTTGTAAACGGTACGGAAGAAACGAAGCTTACCTATACGGGCGCAACGCTGAATGCCGTACTCGCAAATTGGTATAACGATGCAGGTGCAATCTTCTACGTGACGGAGCTTCGCGGCGTACATGGTACGTATACCGCAAATCAAATCAAAGCGATTGCAATGCTGCAATCGGATAAGACGACGCAAACTAAGAAGGCGGCTTTGGAACTTTCGAATATTATCAAAGAAATTACGGGCGTAGAGCTTCTTGTTGAATACTACAATAATATCGGTGAATTAGATGCCAATAGAAGATATTTAGTTCTTGGTACGTTGGCGGCTTCGGAAATAGATACAAACTTGCTTACGACGGAAACGGGTTATATTATGCAAAAGACGGGTAGCCACGTTGCGCTTTATGCTACGACGAGCGACGGGATGTATAATGCTGTATACGGCTTCTTAAATACCTATTTTGGCGTAGAATTCTACACGGACGACGTAATGACCTATACCAATGAAAATCCTTTGATTGGCGGAGCGGAAACGGTTGTATTTAACCCTTCCATCGAATATGCATGGGCGGTAGACGGTTTGCTTACGGATGGCGCTAACGATGATTATAACTGGAACTACATCAATAGACTTGGCTATTCTAATATGTACTCGCAAGTTGGCGGCGGCACTTGGCACAACTTCTTGACGGTAATTAGCGAGGAAAAATATGGCGCAAGCGGTACGGTTGCACAGCATTCCGAATGGTTCGTAACGAAAACGGACGCAAGCGGTCAGTCGTTTAAGACGTTGGATATTGCAAATTATGGTGATGCAATCGCTTTAGCGGTGGCAAATGAATTTGCGGTAATGATTAACGCAAACCCGAATGTGGACGTTTGGCAGTTCTCTGCACCCGATTACGTGGATAGCGCATTCACAGCAAATGAATATGTGGCATTTATGAATAAAGTCGCGGCGAATTTGAATGGGCAAATTTCCAGAAAGGTAAATCTTATGCTTTTGGCGTATAATGCTACGTACGAAGCGCCGACGGCGGATTTTGTTCCTCAAACGAATGTTGGCTTTACCGTAATGGCGGCACCTATCGGAATGAACTATTATTATGGGTTTGACAATACGGCGTTTACCGATAGCGAAGGTCATACGAACGCTTGGTATCTGGAACAAATTACGGCTTGGAGCAACAAAGCGGACGAGTTGTACGTTTGGAATTATTCGGTATACTTTGATAACTATTTTGTACCTTTGGATACGATTACGAATATGCAAAGCAAATATCAAGCATACGTAAATGCGGGCGCAACGGGTATTTACGACCAAGGTTCTGGCGAAGCAAATACGACGGATTGGGCGGAATTGAAAGTATACTTGAAAGCTGAATTGGCGAAAAACGTTTATGCAGACGTGGATTTGTTGATTGAAAACTTTATGAAGGCATACTATGGCGAAGCGGCTACGCCTTATATGTTGCAATTACTTGAAGCGCAACAAGCGCATTACGCGACGATTGCGACAAATATGAGAGGTGGGCACATGACCCGCGATTCCTTATTTAATAAGTCGTATTGGGGTACGAGCAGTAGCAACGCTATGCTGACGGAATGGTATGGCTACATTCAGTCGGCGCTGAACGCAACGACGGATGCGACGTTGAAGGCTCGTATTCAAAAAGAATCGTTGACGATTCGTTATTTGAATCAGGTTTTATTTAATTCGAGTTATACGAGCAATAAAACGTTGACGGTAACGACGGTTGCCGGTGCAACTGTAACCGATTCCTTGTCGCAGATTATTACGGACGCGAAAGTGCTTGGTATTACGCGTTTTGCGGAAGGTCAAGGCTGGGTTTGCAACGATGGAACGCTTATCGGAACGGATAATCTTAAAGACGGCGTTATTGATAACCTTGCATAAATCACGATAAGTATTGGCGAAGTGGGCGTATAAGCGCCCACTTCCACTCTATCATTTTACAAAGAGCTGGGAAATAAAAATGGTAAATATCAAAGTATATCCTAAAGTGTTTAGCGAAGGAAAAACGCAAAAAGTTTATGTGCAATATAATACGGATACAGCAAGAGAATTATACATAAAAATTCAGCCTATGGAGATTTATGCAATACCGCATACAAAGCTTTATCGGGTCGATGAAGAAGAAAGATATTCTTTTGAAAAAATGCAAGCCGTAGGTGACGGGTTGTATGTGTTTGAGTATGACTTTTTTGGAGAACAAAGATATGACGTGAAGATTAAGATGGGGGAAGAAAGTCTTTATCATACGCATATTTATTCTGTGAAAAAAGATTTGGTTAGGATAAACGTATTCAAAGGAGATACGCATTTACATACGAACCGTTCGGATGGGGAAGGAACTCCTTTTGAGATCGGGTGCGCATATCGCGCGGCTGGGTATGATTTTATTTCTATTACCGATCATCATAAATATCAACCGTCCTTGGAAGGGAAGGCGATTTTTGAAAAACTCACCGACAAATTTACCGTTTTTAAAGGCGAAGAAGTGCACAATAGGGGTATGGGCTACGTACATATCATCAATTTTGACGGTGATTTCAGCGTGAATGAAATCTTGGAAACGCAAGACGAGTACGTGCAAAAAGAAGTGGAACGAATTTTGCAAACGACCGATTTTGATGAAACCGTAGCCGATCAGTATGATTGTGCGTATCGCATTTTCGTGTCGGAGCAAATCAGAAAAGTCGGCGGACTTGCGATTATGGCGCATCCCTACTGGGATGTTTACGGCGAATACCATATGCCCACTTCGACGGTGGAATATCTCTTAAAGAACAATGTGTTTGATGCATTAGAAGTAGTGGCGGCTTGTGATATTGAAGGGAACAATGGCAGCAACTTGCAGGTGGCTCTTTGGAGCGATTTGCGTGCGCAAGGGGTAAAAATTCCCGTGGTTGGGGCTTCGGATTCACACAGTTGTACGCTGCCCGATTCTTTATTTAATAAGCAGTATTCGCTGGTGTTTGCCAAAAAGAGAAACGATATTAAGCAGGCAATTAAAAATGAATATTCCGTTGCGGTATTAACGCAGGATAAGCAGAATTATTTTGTCTATGGGCCATATCGCTTTGTAAAATACGCGCGATTTTTATTAGATGAGTATTTCCCTGAATATATCGTTTTGGCAAAAAAACACGCCTTGGCTTTAGCTCGACAAAGCAAAGCAACAATTTTACAGACTGAAATGGAAATAGACGCATATAAAGAGAGTTTTTTTAATTGGTAGTGACGTGGAAAAAATGGAATTGATTTGTTTACAAATTGATATTGCAAGACAAAAAGAAACGGTGACGTATGTAAAACGTTATATTGATTTTGCAAAGAAGAGTGGCTATAACGCGCTTATTATGTATTTGGAAAACGCTGTACGAACGGAAGATACGGCTTTTTTTAGCGAGCAAGAAAGTTATTCTCCCCAAGAAATATCCGAACTTATTGCATATGCGGATGCGCAAGGCATCGAAGTAATTCCTGCTTTTGAAAATTTGGGGCATTTGGAAAAATTTATGCAATATCCTCAGCTTGCGGACATTTCGGAATGTAAAGACGGCGCAACGGTTGGAAGAGGATTGTATCCTTTTGAATTGGGTACGTGCGGTTGCACGTCGAACCCTCGTTTATATGAATTAATGGATAAATACATTACGGACGTATGCAAATTATTCAACAGTAAATACGTGCATATGGGGCTTGACGAGCCGTTTGATTTTGCGGTATGCGACCGCTGTAAAGCCCAAATCGAAAAAGGAAAAACCAAAGCGGATTTGTTTTATGAACACGTAATGCACAGTTATCACCTTGTCAAAAATATGGGAAAAACTATGCTGATGTGGGATGACTTTTTCGAGTATGCCGACATTGCTGACAGATTGCCTCGCGATATTATTTTGTGTAATTGGAATTACTATTTTGTCACAGATGAGCCGAGTGGACATTGGACGAATCGGATAAAAAAAGATTGGTTTGCTTATTACGATAGATTAGGGTTTCAGTATATGTTTTGTGCTTATGCTAACGGCGGCTCGTGCACGTATAACATAGATACTTTGACGGAATATGCAGAAAAATACAGCCCTTTTGGGGCAATTCTGACTTCTTGGGAAAAATCAGACCGTTTTTATATGGGGACGTATCCTTTAATTGCTTATGCGGGTAAAAAGTGGAATGGGGAAATTAAGACGGAATTAGATAGAATAAGCATATATCAGGAAACAGTAGGCTCAGAGCCTTGCGCGAAATGCTTACTTTCTTTGCAAGCGCCTTCCTTTTATGGCGGATATACCGACATTGCTAACATTTGCGAAAATGACAATTTAGCGAAAATGATTTTACGCAACAGCGTTTGTTCTGCATTGCCAATTTTGAAAAAGGGAATGGAAGAAGTGTGTGGAGAACAAAAAGACGTTGTTACGGATATTTACGATTACTATTTAGAATTTGCCTTAGGATTGCGATTAGAAAAACTTGGAACGCATATTTTTGACGCCTATGATTCAAAGGTAAAAAACAAGGAATATGTGCTTCAAGAACTTAATGAACTCGTACATGGGTATGCTGAATTGGAAGAAAACGAAAGACGGCTGTGGGAAAAATACCGCAGCGGAATCGTCAGTTGCGGTAATGCGTTTGAGAGAAAACACCGTGGCTACAAACAAAAACTGTCGCAAATTCTTGAACAGGTAAAAACGACGGAAACGGCAGGGGTATTGTATGCAGAGCTTATGTTGCACGATGGTTTTGGGACGCCGCGTGCAGAAATTTGGGCGAAATTTGCGGAAGAACGAGAAGAAAAACTGCTGTATAAAGGTGGGATTAAACCCAGCGTCGTAGGGTTTGAGCTTGGCGGTTGTTATACACTTCGCATTCGTACGGAAGACAAAAAAATAGAGTATATCTTATTCTCAATGCGCGGTGAAAGTGCCTTATATCCTATGCATTTCCGACACGCGGCAAGAGGTGAAAAGCAAACGGCTTGTAGGGTGGAAACGCTTTCGGGTAGAGTGGAAAATGCGAACAATATTCTTTATAACGATACTCGTTTTGCCACAATGGGATATGAAGACGGAATAGAACATTTCAATAACATTGAACTCTCGAAGCAGCAAAGCGTGATTAAAGTATTTTTTGCTTGATAAAAAAATTGAAAAGTCGGAGGCCAAGCGGTCTTAGGAAGACAAGTCCAAACAGCAACTCCTTGGCT
>JAZQGK010000220.1:0-28239 GCA_045539975.1 Candidatus Scatosoma sp.
ATATGAAATTTTTTGGCGAAATCAAAGAATCTATAGACAAGTATAGGGTTTCAAATGCTGAATTATGTTCTGTTACACTTCACTCTCAAATATTAGGAATATTCAATGAATTTCCGTTGATGAAAATTGTCCTTAGTTGGCTAAAAAACGATCTAAAGGCGATTGGTTGGATTGACTAATAAAAAGAGCCTATTCAAAAAATAATCTTTATACAAGTAGGCAGAGGTCCAAGAACTTGAGCTTCTGTCTACTGCAATTTATTGGTACTATTTTTATAAAAAAGCATAAAAAATATTTCTTTTCGCAAAATAAAAGTATAGAACTATTGAACTAATGGGTGCATAGGTCTGCTGTTGATACCATCTTGTTTTGATGAAAACAGCAGTCGAGATTCAAGAGAAATCAACAAATCGGCTACAAAATACAGCGAAAAAGGCTAAAAAACAGCAAGTTTTTGCAAAAAAATAGCTTTTTTCAATGGTATTGTGGATTTAATGGACTAATGAGCCCTGCGGCGGCGGATACTGTTTTGGCGCACCTGCGAGAAACGGGGCGTTCGGCGGACTATTACGACCTGATAATCACCGGGGATTTGGGTGCTTTGGGTAGCAGAATTGTCAAAGACTTGCTGTGGGAAAAAGGGGTAGACGTGCAAAGCAATCACGTGGATTGCGGAGAAATCGTGTACAACGTTATCGAGGACGAGTTCCAAGGCGGCAGCGGTGCAGGTTGCAGCGCGGTGGTTTTTAATTCGTATATTTACGACAAATTAAAGCGCGGCGAGATAAAACGAGTGCTCTTGGCGGCAACGGGCGCGTTGCTTTCGACGGTTTCCAGTGGCCAGGGGGAAAGTATCCCTTGTATCTGTCACGCCGTTGCCATTGAAAAAGTGTAGGAGAAAAGGTATGTGGGAACAATACGTAGACATTTTTTGGACGTTTTTCAAAGCTTTTGCCGTAGGGGGGCTCATTTGCATGGTCGCCCAAATCGTCATCAATTTCACCGACCTGACGGCAGGAAAAATCTTGGTTTTGTTCATGCTGTCGGGTGTGGTTTTGCAGGCGCTTGGGCTGTATCAGTACCTGGTGGATTTTGCCGGGGCAGGGGCTACCGTACCTATCTCCGGGTTTGGGTATCTCTTAGCAAACGGCGCCATCAAAGGGGCGCAAAAGGGATTGTTTGGGGCGTTTACGGGCGCGCTTTCCGCGGCGAGCGCCGGGGTTTCGGCGGCGGTGATTTTTTCCTTTATCATGGCGATGCTGTTTAAGTCCAAAAGCAAGAAAAATTAAAAAACCGCCCGAAGTTCGAGCGGTAAATACGGAGAAAAATACGATTAATTTGCAGGGGAGAGGGGGAGTTTGTTTCCGAAAATATCCGATTGCAAATAGGCGTCGGGGACGGTGCCGACGATAACCGATTCGCCGACAAGAATTTCGGTTGTCACGGCAAAATTTTCCGTTTTCGAGGGCATAACGATGCTGATATCTGCAATGACGTTCAAATAAATCGAATGTTTGGTTTGGTTGATGCCTACGCTTTCGAAAGTAGACGAGAAACCGCACGCCACGCTGCTGACGGGAATGATACGAAAATAAATACTCGGCCCAAGCCCTGCAAAGGCTTCGATGCCCGTCAAAGCCCCGAGGGGGACGGGGATGCCGTTTAGGCTGAGGTTTTTGAGGTTGGATTGTGAAATAGACGCGGTATCACGCGCGATTTTATTGATTTTTAAGGGATTGGCGGCGACGGAAACGATGTCGCCGTTTTCATTGCGCGTAATCGTGACCAAATCCTCGTACCGCATCTCATCGGACAGCGTATAGTACACCGCGTCGTTGACGGCTACCGTCGTGCTGGCGCGCATCGTCGCTTCGCTGATGGAAATCAAAACGCGCGTGACGTTGCGCTGAAAATAAATAAACAGCAACACAACCGTCAGCACGATAGCCAACAAAACCGCCAACCATTTGCGTTTTCGGCGTTTTTTCGCGTGCGTTTTTTTACCTCGGTAGGTAGGCAGGGCGTAATCGGCAAAACGGCTCATTCCCGTAAAATACTCCGTATTTCTCGAAGAATATTATCGTTTCCGCACAGAAAAAAGGAAGAGGCGAGATTGTTTTTTAATTGCGTATCGGTAAAGAGCTCGTCAATCGCTTGCGCAAGATTGTCTACGTTTTCTTGGGGCAAAACGTGGCAAAGTCTCTTGTGGCGGAAATAGTCGGCGTTTTGCTTTTGGTCGCCTCGCGTTTGCCCGGCGAGCGGGATAAGAAGCGCGGGTTTTTTCAGGGCAAGAATTTCAAAAACCGTGCCTGCTCCGGCGCGAGCAATTACTCCGTCGCAAGCGGCATACGCGGTACCCATGTCCGCGATGAATTCGGTTTGGCGGTAATTTTTGAGGTTGGTTTCGACGAGATTTCCCTTGCCGCAAACGTGCAACACGGCATACCTTTCGCAAAGGGTTTTTAGCTGTTTTCGTAAAGCCGCATTGATTGCCGCGCTGCCGCTGCCGCCGCCAAAGACGAGTATCACTTTATCCTTGTCGGAAAATCCGTAATGATTGCGTGCTTTTTTGCGGTCGGCGTCCAAAATCCGTCTACGCAAGGGCGCACCGCTGTATTTGCCGTGCGGTAGGCTGTTTGCGGTTTCGGGGAAGGAAGTGAAAACGTATCGGCATTTTCGCGCGCTGAGTCGATTAGCGAGCCCTGGAGAGAGATCGCTTTCATGTGCAAGGCAGGGGATTTTTAACTTATGCGCGGCAAAGACGACGGGCAGGGCAACGTAGCCGCCCTTAGAAAAGACGAGGTCGGGCTGAAAAGTTTTCAAAGCTTCCGTCGCTTGTTGGACGGCGCGGTGAAACGCCGAGGGGATATGCAGGTTGCGCTTGAAACCCGACCAACCGCCGCCTCGAATGAACTTGGGGCATTGTATTTCCATATACGGGATTTTGAAAGCCCCGACGATTTGTTTTTCAATGCCGTCCGTGCCCATGTACGCCACGTCCGTTTTCCCGTTTTGTAAAATTTCCTCTATCAGAGCCACGTTGGGTATCACGTGTCCTGCGCTGCCGCCGCCGGTAAATAGGATTTTTTTCACGCCTGCGCTCCTTGTGCCACTATACAAGACAGTGCGCCTTTTTATAAAAGGCTTTTTTATTATTATAGCCGCAAGGGGGCGTGGATATTCCAAAAAAAAACACGCCCGAAAGCGCGTTTTTGCGTGTTTTTGGTTCGCCGCGAAGATTTTTAAAGTTTAGGAATAAAGCTGATGAATTTCCTTGGCGGTTTGTACGATTTTTTCTTGCAGGGAAAGTGGTTCAAGCACTTTGACGTTTGCGCCGAATTGCAATAATTTTGCGACAAGCGTTTCGTCGTTTGGCAACCGAACGTCCGCGTACCAACCCCCTTTTAGGCTGCGGATATTTTCCACGCCCAACCAGTTTTGAACGCCTGGAAGAGCTTCTTTTTTAATTTCCAAACGGACGTTGACAAAATTTTGTTCTCGGTTGCATTCCAAAGGGATATCCTCATGCGAAAAGGGGCGTCTGCGGAATATCGCGCCCGTTTTCCATACCGACGAAATGCCGCCTACTCGAAAGAGTTTAAACTTTCGCTCGGTGTGCCCAAAGGCGTACGTGTACCAGTGCCCCTGACGGAACACAAGCACGTGCGGTTCGATGTGCTGGGAAATATGCTCGCCCGTTTCCTCGACGTATTCGACGTCCAAAAGCAGGCGTTTTTTCACGCTTTCGTCTAAGATATGTAACTTTTCCAAAAAGCTGCGCGTATCCGCAAATGCGCCGCTGTCAAGCAGCACGTTCCCAAGTTCGCCCGAAAAGCTCAACGTCCGCGTTTCCGTTTTGAACTGCGCGTTCAGCTTTTTCTGCGCCTGTAAAAATCGTTCCTCGGGGCAGTGCGCGTAGGCAAACGTCAGGGCTTCGAGTGCGGATTCGTATTCCTCTGCCGTCATATACCCGACGGGGAGTTTATAATTATCCGACAACCACACGCCGCCGTTTCTGCCGCGTTGGATGCGGACGGGGATATGCGCGGAAAGAATTTCCACGTAGCGGTAGATGGTGCGCGGAGAAAGGCCGTATTTTTCCGCGAGAGAATTGGCGGTGAGTTTTTGATTGGACAGCAAATCGAATAGAATGGACAGTATAACGGTAAATTTCATAATCTTCCCAATAACATAGTTTTCGAGGGAATATTTTACCACATAAGAGCAAAGTTGTCAAGTTTTCCAGAAAAAACGCTTTTCCGTGGGTTTGCAGGCGGTAAAATGCTTTCAAACACTTGACAAAAGTAGGAAAAAAGTGTAAATTGGTTAGTGAAATAAAAACCTGCGTAGCAGGTTCTTGAAGGAGAAACTCGTTATGGCAAACGTAATGGATACCCTCCGCGCGAGAGGGTTTGTCAAACAGACGGTATTTGAAGAAGAATTATACGAAAAACTCGGCAAGGAAAGCGTGCCTTTTTATATTGGCTTCGACCCCACGGCGGACTCGTTGCACGTTGGGCATTTCATGCAGTTGATCGCGATGCATCACATGCAGCAGGCAGGGCACAAACCCATCATTCTCATCGGCGGCGGTACGGCAATGGTCGGCGACCCGTCGGGCAGAACGGACATGCGTTCGATGATGACGAAAGAAACCATTCGCCACAACGTCGAATGTTTCAAAAAACAGATGTCCCGTTTCATCGATTTCGAGGGCGAAAACGCGGCGATCATCGTGGATAACGCAGACTGGTTGATGGAGCTCAATTACATCGATTTCTTGCGTGACATCGGCGCGCATTTCTCCGTCAATAAAATGCTCTCGGCGGAATGCTTTAAGCAGCGTTTGGAAAGAGGTTTGTCGTTCTTGGAATTTAACTATATGCTCATGCAGGGTTACGACTTCCTCGTGCTGTATAAAAAATACGGTTGCCAGTTAGAGCTCGGCGGCGACGACCAGTGGAGCAATATTTTGGCAGGCGCAAACTTAATTCGCGTCAAGGAACAAAAACCTGCATACGCGATGACGTTCACGCTGTTGACGACGTCGGACGGCAAGAAAATGGGCAAGACGGCAAAGGGCGCCGTTTGGCTTGACGAAAACAAAACCACCCCGTACGAATTTTATCAGTATTGGAGAAATATCGCGGACGAGGACGTGGAAAAGTGCATGAAATTGCTCACTTTCCTGCCCCTTGACCAAATTCAAGAACTGTGCGCGCACCGTGACGAACGCATCAACCACGCCAAGGAAGTGCTCGCATACGAATTGACCAAAGAAGTGCACGGCGAAGAGAAAGCGAACGTTGCGCAAAGCCAAGCAAAAGCGGCTTTCGGCGGCGCGGATGCAGAGCTGTTGACCAAGGAAGTAACGGACGTCTTGACGGTGGTAGACGCGATGGTAGCGGCTGGCGTAGCGAAGTCCAAGGGCGAAGCGCGCAGACTTATCGAACAGGGCGGCGTTTCGGTGGACGATACGAAGGTTACGGACGCGAATATGGCGATTCCCGCGCCGGAGTTCGTGCTGCATAAGGGCAAAAAAGTACATTTAAAAATCGTAGTGAAATAAGAATGGATAAAAACGCGCAGACGCTTGCAATCTCTATTGCGGACGCCTACGCGTTTTTGCGTAATAAACCGCGAAAAAGCGAAAAATGTGAAAACGCCAAGCGGCGTAATGAAGGAACAAGGCAGGAGTATGGAAAAGACGGTTCGTACGGTGCACGGCAGGTGCGAGAGTGAAAAAATTATAGAAAAATCCCGATTTTTAACGTACTCTGCGCACGTGGAGAGCGAGGAGGAGGCGCGCGCGTTTATCGCGGAGATTCGCTCGAAACATTCGCTTGCTACGCACGTATGTTTTGCGTTCATTTCGGATAAAACGGGGAACTTGCAACGTTTTTCCGACGACGGTGAACCGCAGGGTACGGCAGGCGTGCCCATTCTTGAAGTGCTCAAAGCCAAAAAACTGTTTGAAACGGCTGTGGCGGTCGTGCGGTATTTTGGCGGCATTAAGCTGGGCGCAGGCGGTTTGGTGCGCGCATATTCGTCCTCGGCGGCGGAGAATTTGGACGGCGCGGATATTCGCGTGGTGGAGACTTGTATGGAGATTGCCGCCACCGTGGATTACACGGGGATAGAAGGCGTGCAAAAATATATTTCTTCCAAACCCTGCTCGCTGTTGAATACCGATTACGGGGAAAAAGTACGTTTTAGCGTAGCGGTGAAAAAGAGGGACGCGGAGGATTTTTGCGCGGAACTTGTCGATTATATGCAGGGCAGAGTGCAGATTGAGCGCGGTAGAGAATATTACGGCTTGTTCAAGGAATAAAGTTATATAAAACGCGGTGAATTGTAAAAGGGCGAAAGACAACGCTTGTAGTATCGTAGTACGGAAATAAAGGAGGATATCCTATGAAATATTGTAATCTTGGCGATATCAACGCATCGAGAGTGGTAATGGGCTGTATGCGTATTGGCGACAAACCGTTGGAACAAACGGAAAAAGTCATTGTTTCGGCGTTTGCGAACGGCGTCAATATGTTTGACCTTGCGGACGTGTACGGCGGCGGAAACTGTGAAAAAGTTTTCGGGGTTGCGATGCGCGATTTGGAGGTTGCGCGTAAGAACTATATTTTGCAGACGAAATGCGGGATATGCAAGGGCGCAGACGGTAACATTCATCATTTCGACTTCTCGAAAAATTACATCATTTCGTCGGTGGAAGGGAGTTTGAAACGTTTGAACACCGAATACATTGACGTTTTGCTGTTGCACCGCCCGGATACTTTGGCGGACACGGACGAAATCGGCGAGGCGTTTGACCGTTTGCAAGAGGACGGCAAAGTCCGCGCTTTTGGCGTCAGCAATTTCTCGGCGATGCAGATGAAACTCTTCCGTTCCTGCGGGATTGAAATCGTTGCCAACCAAATGCAATTTTCCCTCGGCCACACCTTGCCCGTGGACGCAGGTTTTTACGTGAATATGGCAAGGGACGAATCGGTTACAAGAGCCGGCGACGCGATGGAATATTGCCGCTTGCGCAAAATTGCGGTGCAGGCTTGGTCGCCCTTGCAGTACGGGTTCTTTGACGGGGTATTCATCGGCAATGAAAAGTTCCCTGTTTTGAACGCCGAACTGGACAAACAAGCGGAAAAATACAACGTAACGCCGTCGGCAATCGCGTTGGCATGGGTGTTGCGCCACCCTGCGTTTAAACAGGTTATCACGGGCACGACGACGCCCGAAAGAATGCACGAACTTTGCAAAGCGGCGGACGTCAACATGTCGCGCGAAGACTGGTATTCGTTGTATAACGCTACGGGGAAAATATTGCCGTAAGACTGGGTGGACCGGACAAAAAACGGAAGAGAAACGAATAAGGAAAGGGCGACTGCGAGGTTGCTTTCAAAGCCGGCGTAATCGCGCTTGCAGAGGCGATTTGTTTGTGAAAATAGGACAAGGAATGTTTTTCTTGTACAAAATGTACAATATGCAAGGACAAATTTGTTGCTTTTTTCCGTTGTAATTTTTTTGGAAATATAGTAAAATATTTATAATGAATAAAAATGATGGCTCGGTATGAGTTATTAGGAGGAAAATATTATGTCAGGACTTTTGCTGAAAGGCATTAACAAAGTATACCCCTCGGGTGTACAAGCAGTATTCAATTTCTGTCTCGATATCAGAGATAAGGAATTCATCGTTCTCGTTGGTCCTTCCGGCTGCGGTAAATCTACCACGCTTCGTATGATCGCGGGTTTGGAAGAAATTTCCAGCGGTGAACTCTACATCGACGGCAAACTTGTAAACGACGTTGTACCTAAGGATAGAGATATCGCGATGGTATTCCAGAACTACGCATTGTATCCTCATATGTCCGTTTACGATAACATGGCGTTCGGTTTGAAACTTCGTAAAGTACCCAAGGAAATCATTGACCAGAAGGTAAAAGCAGCAGCTGAAATCCTCGGTATCACCGATTACCTTTCCAGAAAACCCAAGGCATTGTCCGGTGGTCAAAGACAGCGTGTTGCGCTCGGCCGTACCATCGTTCGTGAACCTAAGGTATTCCTTTTGGACGAACCTTTGTCCAACCTCGACGCAAAGCTCCGTGCATCCATGAGAACGGAAATTTCCAAGCTTCACGCTCGTCTTGCTACGACGTTCATCTACGTTACGCACGACCAGATCGAAGCTATGACCATGGGTACGAGAATCGTCGTAATGAAAGACGGTTTCATGCAGCAGGTTGATACCCCTCAGAACTTGTACGATTATCCCGTAAACCTTTTCGTTGCAAGCTTCATCGGTACGCCTCAGATGAACTTCTTCAAAGAATCCACCCTTACCAGCGAAGGCGGTAAGATTTACGTGAACTTTGTCGGCGGCAACAAGATTCTTCTTCCGAAGAGCGTTGCGGCTCGTATTAAGAACGTAAACGAATACCTCGACACCGGTAAGCCCGTAACGCTCGGCGTTCGTCCTGAAGATATTCATCAGGATCAGATGTTCATTACGAACTCTCCCGACACCGTTGTACAGGCTCGTGTCGAAGTTATCGAAAAGCTCGGTGCTGAAACGCAGATTTACTGCGAACTTGACCACGAAGGCAAGGAAGCATCCATCATCGACAGCTCCACGCAGATGATCGCTAAGATTTCTAGCCGTGCAGTAGTAGCTCTTAACGACGTTATCGAACTTGCATTCGACGCAAACCACATCCATATGTTCGACGGCGAAACGGAAGCTTCGTTGCTTGAAAGGGACGAAGGTTACGAAGTTATCGAAGAAAACGCAGAAGGCGCGGCATTCGTACCTCCTACACCTCAGGAAATGCGTGCGAAGATCGACGCGGCTCGTATCGTAACGAAGGAAATGAAAGCGCAGGCAAGAAAGGACGCTCGTATGGCGAAGCGTGCTGCGAAAGCAGAAGCTGCGGCAGCGGCTGAAGAAGAAACCAAAGACGAAGAATAATCGTTGACGGTAGAATAAAATAAAATTACAGCCTTTTCGAATATCCCAAAAGGGCGGTTTTTCATTATCAATACAACGTAAAAACGGAGCTTGGGTTTTCCCATGCTCCGTTTTTTTAATCGTATAAATAAGGATAGTCAGGCAACGCCTGCCAGGCGTCCGTGCTTTGTAGCATCGTGAAAAGATATTTGCAGGCATTCAAGAAAGTAGTCGCCGACTCGTCTTTTCCGATGAAATCATAATCTACGCAGTTTGCCGTGATGGTTTTTACTTTTTCACCGTAGCGTATCGTCAAAACCAAAGTAATGCAAGGTGTGCTTATGCTTTCGCAGGGTTCGTACACGTCGGGGAAAGCGTCAAAATTTATCGTACGGAAATAATTGAAAACGCTTCGTTTTTGTTCCTCGGTCAAATGATAGGTGGTAGTAAATTCCTTAGGGTTAGGCGCGTCTTTTGTTTTGACAAGCACGCCCGTTAAACTGTCGTACGAGCTGCACCCGTAGGTATTCCACGTCAACGCAAAGGAAAACTTGCTGTATTTTCCATATAGAGTAAGTAATGTGCCATAGTGCGTTAGATAAATCGATTGCAAATCATAATCGGAAATCAATCCGTTTTCATACGCTTGTTTCAAGGGATAAAAGGTGTTTTGATACAAGACAAGGATACGGTTACTGTCTGAATAAGTAAAATCATATTCGCCTATCCTTTCCGTTTCTATGACGGTCATATGGCCATAGTTCTCCGCGTCTAGCATCGCTACGATAGCACCGTTTTCAAACAAACCGTAAAAGTTACGAATGCTTGCTTTTCCTGCATTGGGGTCTTGTTCTTCGAAAGCCGCGAGAATTGTCCGCTGTTTTAACGCCCACGCCAATGCTTTTTCGGGGTTATACGAGTTTGCACAACGAATTTTAACAATTTCAAAAACGTCTTCCTCGGTTAAAAATCCTTGCGCGTACGCCTCGGATAATTTATAAAGCTGATTTTCATAAAAAACGAAAATATGATAGGAGTCTTGACGGTAAAAATCGTACCCAGCGATGGTTTCCTGACCGATAACGCTAGGATAATCAAAGCAATTCGCACTCATAAGCGCTACGATAGCGCCGCTGTCAAATTTTCCGTAGTATTCGATAATAACCGCGTAATCGCCTTTTTCCGTATCCACTTCATAATGTTCTTCGTAGGCACGGATAATCGTTTGCTTATCGTTTTCGCCGCTTGCGGAATTTGCATTACTGCCGCACGCCGAAAAGGCAATGCTTGTACAAAAACATAAGGATAATAAAAATACTAAACTTTTTTTCATGGGTATGCCTCCTTTTTTATGCCCTCTATATATATAACGGAGAAACAAGCGATTTTACTCACCAAAATTTCCAAATTTTTTCAATTTTTATAAAGTATAGCATAAAAGGGAGTGTTTGTCAATAGCTGGGGTTACGCCGAGCCCTTGAATAAACGCACGGCAACGGCGGTGATATCGTCTTTTGCCTTACCGCCGCTTGCCCGCAGTGCGCTTTTTACCAAGCTATCGGCAAGCTGTTGCGGATTGTTAGCAGGCAGCGAGCGCAAAATCTCGTATAAATCGGTGTTTGACCCGAACGCGTCGGTGACGCCGTCGCTGACGAACAGCAAAACGTCGTTTTCCGCCAAGACGTAGGAGGCGGTGTCCGGGCGCAAGCTGTCCAAAATACCAAGGGGGAGGGACGCGCTTTCTAATACCTTCACCGTGTTTCCCGACAAAATAAACGCGATTGGCGAACCGATTTTGACAATGTCCGCGCTGCCGTCTTGCAAATCCACAATCGCCACGTCCACGCACGCAAAACTCTCTTCCTTATTAAAAGTAAGCAGCTTATTGACGGTAGAAAGCACCAAGGCAGGGGGCATTTTTGCCCGATAAAAGCTCTCCAAAAGGGAAATGGTGCTTTCGGAAATTTTATGGGCATACTCGCCGCTGCCCATGCCGTCCACCAAAGCTACCATAAACCGTCGTTCGTCGATTTTGATGACCGAGTGCGTGTCACCGCTGGCAAGCTCGCCTGCTTTTTTCACGTTGGCGATCCCAAACGCGGCGTCGAAGAGGGGCTTTCTGCGGAGAATACAGCAAAATTTATCCTGACTTAATGCAAGCCGTTCGGATATTACCATATCCATGGCAAAGAGATGGGAAGCGACGGCGGTTATTTTTTTGACGTCGGCTTTGCCGTATGTGATCAGCGAAACGGTCAAATTTTCCTCTTCACCGTACACCAACACTTCACTGCAAACAATTCCTGCCCCAAGCAAAGCAATATTTAACGCTTTTTCCTTGTCCGTGTACAGCCGCAAAGGTTCGCTCTGTTCCAAGGCAAGATTTTTTAAAATTTCGCTGACGCCCTGGGCTTGACCGGCAAGCAAACTCCTGCCTGTTGCCGTATTTTCCGCTTCCGCCGCGTACGTGCGGTAATCGACAAGCTGTTTATTCAAGGCAAAAAGCAATTCGTTTTGATATCCGCACAAATCGGATAATTTCCGCGGTACGTCCAAAAGAGTGACTTTGCCTTTCCTACACCCGACGTCAACGAGATCGTCTATCCAAGGCAGGGGATTATTCCGCGCGCAAAGGGGGTATTGCGGACATTTTTTACAAATTTCATTGATAACGCAGTTGCGCAGGTACTCTTTCGCGTGCGTTTCCGCCTCTTTCGTGCCCAACGAATGGAAAGTTGCTTGAATTTCCCGAAACACAGCGGATAGTTCAAACAATTTTTCCCCGATTGCGGCGCGGTTGCGATTGATGGCGATGCGCGAAATATGCTTTTCACGATAAAAAATTAGTCTGTTTTCCAGGCTCTTGATAAGGGGCGAGGGGATTAAGATGAAAAGGAGTGCAGGTAATAAAGCGGAAAGTAACGATTGTACCAACTGTCCGGTTGGATAGGCGTACAAGCCCTCGAAATACCCATAGGTAAAAAAGACGGCGAGCAACGCGCTTGCGGCGGCAAGCCTGCCTGAACGGATAAAGAGTAGCACCGCAATCCCTATCACGAAAAATTTTTCAGGGGATATGCCGGCGGTAAGTAGCGGCGGCAGGGAAAGGCAGAACGCACAAACAAGACAAGACGGGTCTTTTGTCGCGCAAGAAAATACCAGCAAAAATAAAAATGCGGCACCCATGTACGCATTCACGCTCAAAAAACGGCAAATTCCCACACCGACAAGGACGAGAGAAAAAACCGTGAAAATAATTTCATCGCCGCGCAATCGACAGCGTAAAAACTTCCGCAAAAGTGCGCGTGTGCATACGGAAAATATGGCGGCTATCAAAAACATGCCTGCGGCAATTAAAACTTTTTGCGCGACGGTGTGTAAGGCGAAATTATCCCCGAATGGCAATTCGTATGCTTGGAAAGGAGCGGCGAGGACGAACAAAGCCAGCGATAGGGACAAAAACAGCATCGGGAAAAGGGGCGCGACCCGTTTGTTGTTGGCGCGTTGGATTTGCTTGGTATGTAAAAGGTAACCGCAGGCGATTAAGAGCGCTTGCGCGGCGTATACCAGGATAAGGGTGACGTTTTGGGAGAGCAAAACGGGCAAAAAACCGATGATGACGGAGGGTAGGACGTGCAGCCCTGCGCCGACCATGGCATAGGCAAGCAGCAAAGAAAAAGGCTCGCCGTTGTCGCCGATGAAAAACAGGCACAGCGCGGCAAGCGCAAAACCGATATATATAAATGTACGGGAAAAATTAATTTGTTTTCGAATCCGCATAATAAAAACCTCCGATGACGAATATCCCCATTATACAGGGAAAACGACAGCGGAATTTGTCTGTTAAAGGCGTTTTTTCAGGGATTTGGTATGTTGGCGGTTCCGTTCCCGACTGGGAAACCGAGGCTGATTAAAATAGCGCGGTTGACGCGCACCATCGTAGCCGGCGGCAACTCCCCGATGCGTTCTTTCAAACGCCGCTTGTCAAGCGTGCGGATTTGTTCTAAGAGAATCACGCTGTCTTTTGCCAACCCGTAGGCAGACGGCAGCTCGATATGCGTGGGCAGTTTCGCCTTGTTGATTTTGCTTGTGACAGCGGCGGCGATGATGGTGGGGGAGTACTTATTTCCGACGTCGTTTTGTACGACGAGCACGGGGCGTATTCCACCCTGTTCGCTCCCCACGACGGGGGAAAGGTCTGCATAATACAATTCACCGCGTTTGACGTTCATAACTTTACCTCTTTTGAAAACCGAACAAATCCCTATTGCATTATATGTAAACAGGTGGCGTTCGAGTTCTCGCGTTTTCAATAGAAGTATTTCCAAATATGCGCTTTTTTATACGTAGGCTTTACTGTTATACTTGACAGCAATTTTATATATATGATACAATATATTTGAGAACTCCAAGGAGATTGTAATCATGAAGAAGAAAATGCTCTTTTTATTGGCACTTTGCTCTGTAACATCGCTTGCGTTGTCTGCGTGTGCGGCCTCGAGTGGAACGGGAAATACACCGCCGAAACCTGAAAACTCTCAAGAATCGGAAGAAAGTTTGAGTGAAGATAGTTTTGTTGGGGATAGCGAGGAAAGCGTACCCGATACTTCGTCAGAAGAAGTGGAAAGCTCTGCGGAAGACAGTTCGTCAAAAGAAGACGTTGAAAGTAAGACGGATGAGGAAATTTTTGCGGAAATCAAGGCGGCGGTTTTGGCGACGCAAAATTATTACGGCGCGTTTAGCATCACTTTTAGAGAAGAAAGAATTTCCAGCTTGGATGGGGGCGGTTATGAAGAGGGATATTTTACCTGTAATCCCGAAACGTTTGAACTCGCTTTGGCTGGCACGGATGAAAAGTATATCCATAGAGAAAAAGTATTTGAAAAAGACGGCAAATATTACCTGTATTATACAAGCGGTATAGAAACGGAATTAGAAGAAAACCAAACGTGTGACGAACTTTCTTTGGCGCGCAGGGCAGAAAATCAAGCCAATTATACGGACTACGTTGCGCCTTGGACGATGACGCGCGACATTGGTTCGTTTGTGATTGCCGACACGTATGCGGAGCTTGAGGACGCGTTTGCTATCGTGGCTGCGGATTCCTTATCGGATATGAAGACGGAAGGTTTTGTGAATGCGATAGGAAATTACGCGATTGATTTGGGGACGGAAGATGGGAAGAGTTGGATTACCTTTACAACGACGCTTGCGTATGATGAAAATTCCTACGGCGACGAGAATAGTCAATCGCAAATGACGTATAAATTTGTCGTTAAAAACGGCTACGTTATCCACGCTGAACAAAACTATAACGCTTATTTAGGCGGCGAATGGGGTAAGGAAGAACGCAACGAAAAACACGTTTTTGAATACACTTACGCGTTCGATAAGGAATTCTACGATTCAATTATACCTTGTGACCCGCAAGAAAGAACGGAATATCAATTAGGTGTAAGGTTGCACGTTCACCCCAATTTCGTCCGCTCCTACTACACAACCATTACAGCGGAAACGAAAGCGGAAGATATTTTGGATGGCATAAACGGGTATTTGCTCAGGCCTTTGCCGGAAGATTTGAATTTGGAAATGGACGCTTGGTATTTGGACGAAGCTTGCACGGTGAAGTTCGACCCTGCTGCCATCACCAATTTGTTGGATTATGAAGAAATCACCGATTTGTATGCGAAATCGATTACTTTCAGTTCCGCGTACGCTTGTGTTATTGAGGATCATCAAGTTCAAAAGCAATATTCTAAACCCTATCAAATCATGGAAATGTTTAATTTTGGCGGTCGTGGCTTTTCTGGGGGCGAACCTTTCCATTTGATAAGTGAATCCTATACTCTGCCCAAGGCGGACAAAGTGCTCGTGAACGGTGTAGAAACTACGGCGAAGTCGCTTACCTTGGAAGCAGGGAAGACGTACGTTATTACGTGTATTGAATATGCGAAAGACGGCGATTTTTGGTTGTTTTCTTAATCTATTAAAAAGTTAAACAAAAAAGCGGTGGAAGAATTTTCTTTCGCCGCTTTTGTTCTAATAAAGGGCGTTCCAAAACGGAACGCCCTTTTAAATTGTTTGTTTAAATAATGCAGTTTTCGTCCTTTTCAGGCAAGGAATCCAGTTCCTTTTTCTTTTCTGCATAGCCTGCCTTGCCAAGGAGTGCAAACGTTGCTTTCTTGCCTTCTTCCACGCCGGGCTGGTTAAAGGTATCGATGTTGAGCATCGCGCCTGCGTATGCGGTTTGCAATTCGAAGAGGAACAAAAGCTGTCCCAAAGTGAACGCGTTCAGTTCGGGAATCCAAAGGGTGTAGTTCATTCTGCCGGCCTTGGTCAAAGCGTACGCCGTCGCGGCATTTTCCGCTTGGATAAGTTCTTCCATGGTATGACCGCCAAGGAATGCAACGTCGGGAATGCTCTCACAACCGTGGGGGATAGGCATTTCGCAAGCGTATTTTTTCAAGGACAGGAAGGTGACAACCTTATCAAAAGGTCCTTCGGTGTACAGCTGTACCTGCGAATGCTGGTCGGTAACGCCAAGGGATTTGACGGGGGTTTGACCTACGTTGCAAGGCTTGCCGTCGAGGGTGACGTTTTTGCCGAGGGATTCCGCCCAAAGCTGGCAATACCAGTCGGCAAGGAATTTCAAGTTATCCGAATAAGGCATCATAACGCCGACGTTTTTGCCGTCGTCCATTGCCGCTACTTGCAATACCGCGCACATAAGAGCGGGATTGCGGCGCATAGCGGGTTTATTACAAAGGGAATCCATGTACGCCGCGCCGGCAAGCAAGCCGACGATGTCGATACCAAGCACCGCCGCAGGCAAAAGCCCGACGGGGCAAAGCTGAGAGAATCTGCCGCCGACGCCGTCGGGGAGAATATAGCTCTTGATGCCGCCGCATTCGTCGGAAATCTTTTTCAAATTACCTTTCTTTTCATCGGTGGTGAAGATAACGTTGTCCTTAACGTTGACGCCTGCCTTGGTCAAGAGGTCGAGAATGATAAGGTACTGCGTCATCGTTTCGCTGGTCGCGCCCGATTTGGAAATAACGTTAAAGCAAGTTTTTTCCGGTTCGATAACGTCGAGAAGGTCGCGCATACGCACGGGGTCTACGTTATCTTCCACGTAAAATTTCGGGCCCTTTCTCTTGGATTTGGGCAAATCGTTATAATGCAAATGACAGAGCGCGTTAAAAGCCATGATAGGACCGAGGGCGCTGCCGCCGATACCGAGAACAACGAAATATTGGAAGTTTTTACGCACGTTTTTCGCCGTTTGCAAAATATCTGCTACGATTTCTTTTTGGTTGTAAGGAAGTTCCGTCCAACCCATGTACAGTTCGTCCTTGCCGCGGTTTTCTTTCACGTATTTAAAAGCGGCGTTGGCTTTGGACGCGTAAGCGGCGAGTTTTCTGTCACTGAAACCCTTATCGCCCAAAAACTTTTCGGTCATGTTGTTATAATCGAGTGTTACGCGCATGGAATTGCGCCATTCTCTTGTCTTGTAACCCATAAAAATCTCCTTGTTTTTTGTTCCCTTCTATTGTACTCTTAATTGCGTCCGTTGTCAAGAGGGCAGAGAAAGAAAAAATGGAAAACGGGGCATTTTTTATACTTTTTTCTCTATTTTGCACTCGTTTTTGCACTTTGGCTCTTTTTTGGGGAACTCGATTTGTCCCGTCGCGAAGTAATAAAGAAGGGTAACAATCAGCATGGCCAAAAGACAGAAAACAAGGGAAAGGATTTCGCCCATAAAATAGCTGGTAAGGTTTCGCAAAAGACAGCCGAAAAGAGTGATGGGAAGAACGCCGAGAAGAATGGGTAAAAACTCGTGAACGCATACCTGTCCCCCTCGTTTTTGATAAATCGGGCATTTTTTATGCAAAAAAACGAGGTTGCAAAGAGCGGTTGCCGTAAAACTGAGCCCCAACCCGATAAGGTATGCGTATCCGCCGCAAACTCCGGGCAGGAAGAGAACGCATACAAGCAGTGCCGCCGCGCCGATGAAATAGAAGAAAAAGGTCTGTTTTTCAAAGCCCATGGAATTGAGCATGGCATTGGAAATCATGGTCAGGCTCATGGGGATAAGAATGAAACAGCCGTGTTTTATCATCCTGCCTGCGGTGGGGTTGGAAAAAGCCAACGCGCCGAGGTCTTCGCCCAGCGTGAAGAAAAATGGCAAGAGGGCGCAGGAGATTAAAAAGGAAAATTTCAAACCGCGCGCAAGGTTGGCGTATAATCTTTGGTAATTTTTTCGGTAAAAATCTTCTGATAATTCGGGGACGAGAACAAGCGCAATCGAACCGATGATGGTGGACGGGACGAAAAGCACGGGCAGGACCATACCTGAAACAACGCCGAAAATTTTAAGAGCTTCGCTTTCAGCGAACCCGGCTTTTATCAACATTAAAGGCAACAAAACGGCAACGGCGGAATTGACCAAAGAACCGCTTGCGCGCACGGCAGTGATGGGCATGGAAGCGGTGAAAAGGGGTTTTAAATGTGTTTTCGGCGCAGAGATTTTGCCACCGCGGACAAAGAACCAAACGAGGGAAAACGAAAATGAAAAGAGATAGGAAAGCACCACCGCCCACGCCGCTTTTTTCGCGCCGATAAGGGGTGAGGGGACGGTTTGCAATAACGCGATGCCCACGATGACCATCACGGCTTCTTCGGCGATTTCAACGATAGAAGGGGCTAAAAATTCCTTATTCCCCCACCAACTACCGCGAATGACGGCGTACACCGAGGAAAAACACAGTCCCAAAAGCAAAATCCGAAAGACGGAAAAGGTACGTCCGTCAGCAAAAAGGAAATGCATGCGTCCGCCAAACACCCATAAAAGTAGGCACACGGGCAGGGTCAAAAGCAAGCAAGCGGCAACCCCTGCGCCAACGGAACGGCTTTCGCCGCGGCGGTTGTTTTCCGCTTTGCTTTTGGAAATCATACGGGAAACGGTAATGGGGATTCCGCCCGTGCCGAGGGTTAGAAACAAGGAAAAGAGGGAAAGGGCGACTTGGTATAAACCCAAACCCTCCGCGCCGATAAGACGAGAGAGCAAAATTCGGTACAAAAAACCCAGGCTGCGTTCTGCAACGGACAAGCCCGTGACGATGGAAGCGTTTGCGTAAACTTTATTTTTCATACTTATATTGTACGGGCGAGGACAAGGAAATAGAACGGCATAAACGCCGGTTTTGCCGCATAAAATATACCGATGTTACACGTACAAAAACGACAATTTCATATCGTTCGCGAGGGGCAAACGCTGCACGATATTGCGCGGTATTATTCCGTTTCAGAGTATTTGCTTGTCCGCGAAAACAAGTTAAAGCAGCCCCCGTTTATTGGGCAACTGTTGCAAATTCCTAGGGCGTCGGGCAATGCGTATACCGTGCAGGAGGGGGATACGAAAACGCTGCTTTGCGGCAGCGAGGAAGCGTTTTTTGAAAAGAACGGCACGGATATTTTTTATATCGGCATGCGTGTGATTTTGTGAGAAAAATCCGCGCGAAAAAGTCTTGTGAATTGCGCAAAAAAAGCGGTGGCAAAACCACCGCTTTTCTTATATCCGTATATTTCGTAAGAGTGACCTATGCGGCGCAAAATACATTTAGCGGTTGCCAGGGGTATTGCACGTCGTATTGCAACCCTTGCAAGCACCGGGGTGCGCCTGCGGATAGAGGGGGAGTTCAAAAAATCCTGCGCAGACTTCTTGGGAATATTCCTGAGCAGGCGGAATCACGCAGTACCCATAGGAGGGAACGAGGATTTCGACGGGCATGGCGATTTTGAGAATAATCGTCACGCAGAGGCTTGCCGTGAAACCTTGTGTTTCCGCGTTATAGGTAGCTTCGGGCGCGACGACGCTTGCGACCGCGTTCAAAGTAAAGGGGATAATGGAAGGCGAGGGGACGTACAAGAGTACATCGATGGGAACGGATACCGTAGCCGTTGCGCTGCCGTCCACGCCGGTATCGTCCGTATAGAGGACTTGGACGGGGATGGAAACGGTGGCTTGCACACGGGCGCAAGGACGGTCGGCTTGCCGTTCGATATTCAAATTCGTCACCGTGGCGTCGCTAGTAATCGAGCGCGCGGAAACGAAAGTTAAAGGATATGTAACGGTGGCGGGATCGGGGTCGGTAAGGGTGAGGGAATAATTTTCGATCTGCGTTTGTTTGATTGCCGCGTCGAAGATTTTTTCCGCTTGGATACAAACCTTTTCCGTCAAGCCGTTCAACGGATTGCCCGTAATCGCACCGGGACATTTATCCGATTGGAAATTAGAATAAAAGGACATGGTTTACCTCCTGTTACGAATAAATCCGAAAAGGCGGTTCGCCCGTTTTTTCGGTTGTTCGCGTAATCGTTACTTGTTATATTGTATTCCATAAAGAATTTAATTGTTACAACCGCTCAAAAGCCCTGAAAAAAGAGCCAAAAACCACGAAAAAACAGAAAAAAACCTTGCTTTTCCTATCCAAAACTGCTATAATATGGTTATGAATATATATGCGATCAGCGATTTGCACTTATCCTTGACAGCCGACAAACCCATGGATATTTTCGGCTCGGGTTGGGAAGGGCATTTCGAAAAAATAAAAGCCGACTGGCTGGAAAAAGTCACGGCGGAAGACGTCGTCTTAATAGCAGGCGATATCAGTTGGGCGATGAAGATGGACGACGCGCTTGTGGATTTGCGCGCACTTGCCGATTTGCCCGGCAAAAAAGTCTTCATCCGCGGCAACCACGATTTTTGGTGGAACGGCATCACCCGTCTTCGCGACAACGCGCCTGACGAGAATTTTGTATTCTTACAGACGGACGCGGCAAAAATCGGGGAGTTTGTCATCGTCGGTTCGCGCGGCTGGACAAGCCCCGGCAGCGCCGATTACACAGAACAGGACAACAAGCTGTATCTTCGCGAAGCGGAACGCTTCCGTTTGGCGTTTGCGGACGCTGAAAAGCTGCGCGAGGACGGGGATAAGGTTATCGCGATGATTCATTTTCCGCCCTTTGGGTTAAAGAACGAATCCACCCTCTTTACCGAGCTGTTTGAAAGCCACGGCGTCAGCAAAGCGGTGTTCGGGCATATCCACGGCGCGGCGTATTTTCCGTTGAAAACGCAGCGCAACGGGATAGAGTACGTTCTCACTTCCTGCGACAAAGTGGGATTTAAACTGGTAAAAATCTATTGATTTTTAATAAAAGCGTTAAAAAGGTGAAAAAGTTGTTTAAAATCTGTCTTTGAACCCTTTACAATTTCGGGAAAAAGTGGTATAATGGCAGATAGTAAACGAAACAATGCAAATCGACAAAACGCGTCTTGAACGGTTTCGTTCCAAGGCGCGATTTTTTATAGGCAACGCGCAAGACAAAACGCTTAAAAAAAAGTAAGGAGAAAGACATGCTCAAAAGGAAAGATCTCATCGGGCTCATCGACCTCACGAAAGAGGAATTGACCGAGATCCTCGACGTGGCAAGTGTGATGAAATCGCACTTGAAAGCTGGGGAAAAGAACTTATCGTATTTGAAAGGTAAGACGGCGACGATTTTGTTTTACGAAAACAGTACCCGTACCCGTACGAGCTTTGAATTGGCAGCCAAATATCTTGGCGCAACGGTCATCAATATCGCGGCAGGCAGTTCGTCCGTGGCAAAGGGCGAAACGTTGGTGGACACCGGGAAAACGTTGGACGCACAGTTAAACGATTTCCTTATCATGCGCCATCCGATGGGCGGCGCGCCTTATCTTTTGGGTAAAACGGTAAAGGCGGGGGTTCTCAACGCCGGCGACGGCATGAACGAGCATCCCACGCAAGCTCTTCTCGATATGCTGACCATGCGTGAGCATTTCGGTAAAATCGAGGGTTTGAAAGTAGCCATTCTCGGCGATATCAAGCATTCGCGCGTGGCGAAATCGAATTTATTCGGGTTAAAAACGATGGGCGCGGAGGTGCGGATGTACGCACCGGAAACTCTTATTCCCAAAGGGATAGACAAGCTGGGCGCAAAGCTTTGCAAAACGCGTGAAGAAGCGTTGGACGGCGTGGACGTCGTGATGGGCTTGCGTATTCAGTTGGAACGTCAGCAGGCAGGGAATTTCCCGTCCTTGAACGAGTACGCGGAATTTTACGGGGTAAACGGAAAGATGCTGTCTTGGGCGAATCCCAACGCCATCGTCATGCACCCCGGCCCCGTCAATAGAGGGGTGGAACTGACGGGTAAGGTCATCGACCATGACCAAAGCCGTATTGAAGAGCAGGTATTTTCCGGGATCGCCGTAAGAATGGCGGCACTGAAACTCCTGAACGATTACAGAGAATATAAAAAATGCGGAGGGAAAGAGGAATGATTATCAGAAACGGCAACGTCGTATTGAAAGACAGCGTAATCAAAGCGGATATTTTGATTGCGGACGGCAAAATTGTGAAAATTGCAGAGAACGTCCCTGCAGACGGCAGCAAGGAGATTGACGCTTGCGGAAAACACGTATTCCCCGGGCTCATCGATATGCACGTACACCTTCGCGACCCCGGTTACGAACACAAGGAAGATATTGAAAGCGGTTCTAAGGCGGCGGTGAAAGGCGGGTTCACGCAGATTTGCTGTATGCCCAACACCAACCCGATTATGGATAACAAAGTGGTCGTCAGCTACGTAAAACACCGTGCAAACGAAGTCAACCTTTGCAAAGTGCATCCCATCGGCGCAATCACGAAAGGTTCGAAAGGGGAACAGCTTGCGGAAATCGGGGAGATGAAAAAGGCTGGCGCGGTAGCGATTTCCGACGACGGCGTTTCGGTGAAAAATTCCCGTTTGATGTACTTGGCGATGGAATATGCAAGCGGTTTCGATATCAAATGCCTTTGCCATTGCGAGGATAAAGACCTCGTTGACGGCGGCGTTTGTAACGAGGGGTTAAGCTCGACAATCGCGGGCTTGAAAGGGATTCCCCGTGCGGCGGAGGATATTTGCATTGCGCGTGATATCGCGCTCGCGGAGAGCTTGGACGTGCCCGTGCATATCTGTCACGTTTCCACGCATAGCGGCGTACGCCTTATCCGCAACGCCAAAGCGGCAGGGGTAAAAGTGACGGCGGAAACCTGTCCTCATTATTACGCGGTGACGGACGATATCATTCGTACGTTCGACACCAACACCAAGGTAAATCCGCCCATTCGTGAAGAGATGGACAAGCAAGCGGTTTTGGAGGGCTTGAAAGACGGTACGCTCGATTGTATCGTCACCGACCATGCGCCTCATCACAGCAACGATAAAAACGTAGAATACAACCTCGCGGCGTTCGGGATTAGCGGCATTGAAACGTCGTTCGGGTTTGCCATTACGTACTTGTATAAGACCGGAGTTTTGAGTTTGCCTCAAATCGCGGAAAAAATGTCGGCTGCGCCTGCCCGTATTTTGGGCTTGGACGGCGGCGAATTGAAAGAGGGCGGCGTTGCGGACATCACGATTGCCGATTTGGACGAAAGCTGGGTGGTAGACCCTCAACAATTTGTCAGCAAGGGCAAGAATAGCCCGTTTGGCGGATATAAGCTCGACGGGGTCGTCAAATACACAATCGTAGACGGCGACGTTAAGTACAGCGCAGAATAAAACGAAGAAGAGGAGAGCCAAAAGCATGATTACGGATAAACTTATCGACGGCATTATCGCTACGCAAAACCCTACCTGCGTGGGGTTGGATACTTTGTTTGACTATCTTCCCGACGAGATGAAAGCAGGCGCAAAAACGTTTGACGACGTCGCGGAAAGAGTGCTTACGTTCAACAAAAACCTCATTGATAACATTTGCGATATCGTACCCTCGGTCAAGGTGCAAATCGCTTACTATGAAATGTATGGCGTAGCAGGCATGAAAGCGTATTATGAAACGCTGAAATATGCCGCGCAAAAGGGCTTGGTGGTGATTGCGGACGCAAAACGCAACGATATCGGCTCGACGGCGTCCTGCTATGCAAAAGCGTTCTTGGGCGAAACGCAGGTCAACGATTCTTCGATTGCGGCGTTCCCCTCCGATTACGTGACCGTCAACGGTTACCTCGGCTCGGACGGGATTTTGCCTTTCGTGGAACAGTGTGAAAAGAACGATAAGGGTATTTTCGTGCTTGTCAAGACGTCCAATCCCTCGGGCGCGGAAATCCAAAACATGGTTTTGGACAATGGTACGCCCATGTACGAATACGTCGGCGGTTTGGTGGAAAAATGGGGCGAAAGCACTGTGGGTAGCTACGGCTATTCCGCCGTTGGCGCGGTGGTAGGCGCAACGCACCCCACCGAAGCGGCAAGACTCCGTGCAATTTTACCGCACACCTTCTTCCTCATTCCCGGCTACGGCGCGCAGGGCGGAAACGCGGAAATGCTGAAAAGCTGTTTCGGCGCAAACGGGCTCGGCGGTGTGGTAAATAATTCCCGTGGGATTTTGTGCGCGTATAAAAAGAACGGCGGCACGTATACGCAAGCGGCAAGAGCGGCTTGTATTGCCATGCAAAAGGATTTGTCGAGCGTTATCGGCAAAATGAGCAAGTAAGGATACATTATGAAAGATTATATCGCAACCGTAGTCAAAAACGAAAAAATTGCGGAAAATATCCACGCAATCACCTTTGCTTTGAACGAGGATTTTTCGGTACGAGCAGGGCAGTTTGGGAATATTTCCGTCGGTGGCACGCACCTTTTGCGCCGCCCGATTGCCATTTGTAAAACGGAGGGCAGAGAGGTGACTTTCTGTTACCAGATTAAAGGCGAGGGCACGCAAAAATTAAAAACCGTCGAAGCGGGTGCAAAGCTCAACGTCTTGATGCCGCTCGGCAACGGTTTTTACGTGGAAGACGAAGAACAAAAAGTCGCGTTAGTCGGCGGTGGCGTAGGGGTATTTCCGCTCATTTCCGTGCTTCGGCAATACGCGTCGACAAAGGAAATCTCCGCCTATATCGGGTATCGTAATAAAGGCGCGGTTTGCGGCGTGGAAGAGTTTGCCAAAGCGCAAAAATTCATAGCCGTCACCGACGATGGCAGCTACGGCGCGCAGATGAACGCCGTGCAGGCTTTCGCGGCGGATTTGGAAAAAGGCAATCGCCCCGACGTGGTGTTGTCTTGTGGCCCGACGCCGATGCTCCGCGCATTGAAAGCGTTGGTGGAAAAGGAAAATTTGAACTGTTTTGTATCGTTGGAAGAAAGAATGGGCTGCGGTATCGGCGCATGCTTGGTGTGCGTATGCGACACGACGGACGGCAAGCGCGCTCGGGTATGTAAAGACGGGCCCGTGTTCAACGCCAAGGACGTTACTTTGTAAAATTTCAAAGTAAGAGCGTCCAAGCAAAAAGGGAAAGGAAATAATATGGCAAATTTATCGGTAAATCTTTGCGGCGTCCAGTTAAAAAATCCCGTTATCGCGGCAAGCGGTACGTACGGGTTTGGCCGTGAATTTCATGAACTTTACGATATCGGGCAAATCGGCGGTATCTCCACGAAAGGTATGACGTTAGAACCCCGCCTGGGGAATCCCGTGCCCCGTATCGCGGAATCGCGCGGGGTGATTTTGAACGCCGTCGGCTTGCAAAACCCCGGCGTGGAACACTTTATCGAACACGACCTTGAATGGTTGAAATCGACGGGTACTTGCGTGATAGCCAACGTGGCAGGCAAGACTCTTGAAGACTATGAAAAAATTTGCGCACGGCTCCATGGTTTGGTGGATATGATAGAGCTGAACATCTCTTGCCCCAACGTAAAGAGCGGCGGTATGGCGTTCGGTATCAAACCCGAAACGGTGGAAGAAGTCACGCGCGTAGCGAAAAAAGGCGCGAAAGACACACCGCTTATCGTCAAGCTTTCGCCGAACGTAGAAAGCATCGCAAACAACGCGCAGGCGGCGGAAAGAGGGGGTGCGGATTGCGTTTCGCTCATCAATACGCTGACGGGCATGGCAATCGACATCGAGCGCCGCAAGCCCATTATCGCCAACAACACGGGCGGCGTTTCGGGCGCAGGGATTAAACCGATTGCAGTGCGTATGACGTACGAAGCGGCGCAGGCGGTCAAAATTCCCGTCATCGGTATGGGCGGTATCACGTGCGCGGAAGACGCGATTGAATTTTTAATGGCAGGCGCGACAGCGGTCCAGGTCGGCACGGCAAACTTTACCGACCCTTACGCCATGCCGAAAATTATCAAAGGTTTAAACGATTGGTGCGATAAGCACGGCGTTGCAAACGTATCCGATTTGACGGGGGTTTTGCAACTCAACGGCAAATAAAAAGGAGATAGATGATGGCATATACTTATAAAGAAGAATTTATTCGTTTCATGGTAGATAACGGCGTGTTGAAATTTGGTCAGTTTACCTTAAAAAGCGGCAGACTTGCTCCCTATTTCATCAACACAGGCAACTATAAAACGGGCAAACAGCTCGCAAAGCTCGGCGAATATTACGCGGCGTGTATTCACGATAACGGCTTGGATGCGGAAACGCTCGTCGGCCCTGCGTATAAAGGCATTCCGCTTTCGGTGGCAACGGCAATCGCGCTCTATCATAAGTATGACAAAGAACTCAATTACTGTTTCGACCGTAAGGAAGTTAAAGACCACGGCGAAGGCGGTTTATTCGTCGGAAAACAGCTCGTAGACGGCGAAAAAGTCATCATTATCGAGGACGTTATGACGAGCGGTAAGGCGCTGCGCGAAATTTTGCCCAAGCTCCAAGCGGCGGCAAACGTCGAGGTTGTCGGTATGATTATTTCCGTTGACCGCAGAGAAAAATCGCTCAATAGCGATTTGTCGGCGGTATCCGCAGCCAAGGAAGAGTTCGGCATCGACGTATATTCCGTCGTTACGATGGACGATATTATTGCGGCAATCGAAAACGGCGTCGTAGACGGCAAAGAGCATCTCGACGCGATGTATGCATACCGTAACACGTACGGCGCAAACTAATTGAAAGGGATATTTTCAGGGAAGTACCGTCTTTCGATTTTCTTGGGTGAATAGGTGGGAACGGAGGGGTGCTGGCGGTGCGAGTACACGTTCCAAAACATAGCCAAAGCGGCAAGAAAGAGGAATACGAATACAAGGTGTGCGGAATTTCGTTTCATGCTTACAGTATGTCGAAATTTTTCATGGTTTATGTAGACGGCTCACGACAAAAAAATACAAAAAAACGGCGAAATGCACGCCGAAACATAGGTGATTAATATGAAAAACATTATTTTAACAGGTGACAGACCTTCGGGTAAATTGCACATCGGGCATTACGTAGGTTCGCTTAAACGCCGCGTAGAATTGCAAAACAGCGGCAAATACGACAAAATTTATATCATGATTGCGGATGCGCAGGCGTTTACCGACAATTTTGACAACCCCGACAAAGTCCGCGCACATATCACGGAAGTGGCGCTCGATTATCTTGCTTGCGGTATTGACCCGAACAAGGCGACCATCTTCGTGCAGTCCCACGTGGAACAGTTGACCGAACTCACGTTCTATTATATGAACCTCGTGACGCTTTCCCGTTTGGAAAGAAATCCGACGGTTAAGACGGAGCTCAAACAAAAGAATTTCGAAACGTCCATTCCGATGGGCTTTTTGACCTATCCCGTATCGCAGACGGCGGACATTACGGCGTTCAAAGCCAACACCGTGCCCGTCGGCGAGGACCAGCTTCCTATGTTGGAACAAGCGCGTGAAATTGTTAGAAGCTTCAACGGCTTGTACGGAGAAACGCTTGTCGAGCCCAAGGCGGTTTTGCCCGACAACAAAGCTTGCTTGCGCTTGCCCGGCACGGACGGCATGGCAAAAATGAGTAAATCGCTTGGGAACTGTATCTATCTTTCCGACAGCGCGGACGAAATCAAACGCAAAGTCATGGGTATGTACACCGACCCCAACCACATCAAAGTAACCGATCCGGGCGACACGAAAAACAATCCCACGTTTATCTATTTGGAAGCGTTTGCCACGGACGAACATTTCCAAAAATACCTGCCTGAATATGCAAACTTGGACGAACTCAAAGCTCATTACGAACGCGGCGGCCTTGGGGATATGAAAGTTAAGAGATTCTTGAACGAAGTTATGCAAGAAACGCTTGCGCCTATCCGCGAAAGAAGAGAAGAGCTCGCCAAAGACATTCCGGCGATTTGGGATATGTTATATAAAGGAAGCGAAGAAGCCCGTCAGGCGGCGGCGCAGACGCTTTCGGAGGTAAAGGCGGCGATGAAAATCAATTATTTTGCCGACAGAAAATGAGAAGAATAAAAAACAATAGCCTTGGTTTTTCGTTTTGGAAAGCCGGGGCGATTTTTTACGTGATTTTTATCCTGGAGGGGGAATTGTGCCAAAGAAAAAAGCCGAGGTAAAAACCTCGGCTTTCATGAACAAATAATTAGTTGAAAAGTTCTTTGTAAGCTTTACCGAACTTCATAACGGGCTTCTTGCAAGCGGGAATAGCAACGGGAGCCTTCGTCTGAGGGTTGATACCGGTTTTAGCCGGAACGTCCTTAACTTCGATCGTGCCGAAGCCAACGAGCTGAACCTTTTCACCATTCTTCAATGCTTCGGTAATGGAAGCAACGACTGCTTCGTATGCGATAGCTGCATCTTTGTTCGAGAAACCTGCCTTGTCTGCGATAGCTTTAATCAATTCGCCTTTGTTCATAAGAGAATCCCCTTTAATATTATTTTTTCTTAATACAATTATTGTCTTAAGTAATTTTATTATACAGTATTTCCCTTTAATTGTCAAGTCTTGGAAGAAAAAAAATCGCGAAAAACCCTTAAAAATAAAGGATTTTTCACGATTTTTCGTGTTTTTGACGAAAATTGCGCTAACATTTTTCGAAAATCCATGAAAACCGCTGAATAAAAGTTTTTTTGTACATAAGGACACTTTTTGACAGGTTGGTTTCGGCTAATAGTAAAGGCAAACGGTGAAAGCTGTTCGTCTTTGCTATATTTTTTGTGTTTTGTTTTATGCTGATTCTGAGATTATTTCGGGGTGTTGAATCGGTTTTTCTTCGGTTTCCGCTACCTTGTCCCATTCTCCAATATCACGGTAGACGATTCGAATTTTTTGAGCGGAATGTCTTGAGTATTTTTCAGTGCGCTCACCAATCTCAATTCTCGCAATAAACAATCTTACAATTTCGGGCGTTAGTACGTCAATGTTTTTGTACTTCTTGGCTTTTTCTATGAAAGCATTGACGTTGTCGGCAGAGGACTTGAGCTTTTCTAGTTGTTCTTCTTTCTGCGGTATTG
>JAZQGK010000221.1:0-7959 GCA_045539975.1 Candidatus Scatosoma sp.
CGCTTGCCTATGGCAACGAGCAAACCGATTTAACGAATAAAAAGGCTATTGTTATCGGTGATACCCGTTATTGGGACTCGATGGACTTTTCCTATACGGAAGAAACGTTAAACGGCGACGGATTTGTCATTCGTACGGTTGGTGACGATATATTTGTGCGCGGTGCAATAGACAGAGGTACGATATACGGCGTATTGGATTTGGTGGAATATATGCTTGGGGTAAAGTTCTTGACAGAGGATTATACCTATATTCCAAGCGATGCAGAAGTAAAAGCCTATTCTGTGGACAAGGTTTCCATTCCTGCGTTCCGTTATCGTGCGTATTTGGATGATGCGGTTTTTGCGAACAAAAACAAGGATTACATTATCAGCAGGAGATATACGTCTGATTACGTAACCTTGACGGAAGGGCAAGGCGGAAACATTAAAATGTTCCGCAACTTCAAATACAACAATACGCACAATTCCTTAGAATATATCAATTTGGAAGAGGTTTCGCAGAACAACGTTATCAAAGAGGAGTACGCGCACGCGTTCAGTAACGACGGTGTAGAGGTGATCAAAGGCGGTACGGGTGTGCTTGGTTTGTACGCCAATGACCTTTGCTATACGGACGGAATCAATGAAGACGGAACGTATAACGCAACGGTGACCATTGACGGCGTAACGACGAAAACTGCTATACAGCTTGCCATCGAAGGAATGCAGGATAAAATATTAAACGACGGAAACGAGTGTAATTATTATCTTTTTGGACAAAACGACCTTTCTAGCCGTCCTTGTCTTTGTCAAGATTGCAAAACAGCGAGTGAAAAATATACGGATGCAGGCATTATGATCCGCTTCTTTAATTGCTTAAACAGAGCAATACAAGCGTGGAAAATAGAGCAAGGAATTGAGCGTGATATTTCTATTGTTATGTTCGCCTACGAATATTCGGCTTTTGCGCCCGTAAAAGAGAATGATGACGGCAGCTTTTCTCCGATAGACGAAACGGTAAAGGTAGATAAGGAAATCGTTGTTCGTATCGCGCCCGTTAAAGCGGAATTCACCTATGCGTATTCGGATAAAAAGCAGGACCAAAACGATTACGGTTCGGATTATTTAGCGAGATGGCAATCAATGGCGGAACACTTTATGGTGTGGTCGTATCACAGCAATTTCCAATATTACTATGCTTATCTTCCTACCATGCACACGTGGAATAAAAATTTCCACGACTTGCAAGAAATGGGCGTAATCTACAATTTCATGCAGCCGAATTATCAGGAAAGAATCACCTATCAGGCAAGAATGGAATCGTACGTGGCAAGCAAGATGTTGTGGAATCCCGATTATGATTACAATGAGTTGGTAAAAGAATTTAATTTCTACTACTACGGGGAAGCCGCTTACGAGTACGTGAACGAGTACAACGATATGATTGTAAACGCATATATGCGAGCGATGGAAAACGAGAGCTTTACAACGAAAACACATAATTATTTGACTGACCTTTCCGTATTCACGAAAGGAGTTTTGCGTAGAGGGGTAGAGCTGTTTGATGAGGCGATTGCAGCCGTAGAGCAGGATGCAACAATAACGGCGGAAGAAAAAGAAAGATATATTTATCGTTTGGGTGAGGCACAGTTATCGCCTCGGTACATGTATCTTTTAAATGCAAGTAATCTTGGGTATACGACGACAGAAGTCAATATTATGGCGCAAGAATACATTGTGGATGTTTTGGCATACGGCGGTAGCTATTTTGGCGAGTCGGACCAAAGAAAGTTTGATTTGGAAGAGATTATTTACAGACCGCAGTAAAATACGGCGAAATTTAATAATTGAAAAAGGAGAAAGAATTATGAGTAAAGTGATAAACGGGAAAGCGTTACCGAATATTCCTTGGGAAGAATGCCCGAAGGATTATGATAGACCGGTTTGGAGATATTCTGCAAACCCCGTGATTAAACGTCATCCTAATAAAGTGGCAGACCGCGTATTCAATTCGGCGCTTGTTCCTTTTGAAGACGGATATGTCGGTGTTTTCCGTTGCGATAAAAACGACGGTTGCCCTTTCCTTTTCGTTGGACGTTCCAAAGACGGGATTCATTTTGAAATCGAGGAAGAGCCTATTCACTTTGTGGATGAAAACGGCAAGCCTGTGCCTGATACCGAATGGCAATATGATCCCAGAGTAATTCCTTTGGAAGGGAAATATTACGTGGTTTGGTGCGACGAGTTTGACGGCGCTACGATTTCGATTGCGGAAACGACGGATTTTAAGACGTTTGTCAAATACGACAATCCGTTCCTCCCCAACAATCGCAACGGCGTATTATTCCCTAGAAAAGTCAACGGGCATTATTTAATGCTCTCTCGTCCCAGCGATATCGGCCATACGCCTTTCGGGGATATTTTCCTTTCGCAGTCGAAAGACCTCAATTATTGGGGAAAAAATAGAGTGGTAGTAAAACGCGGTTGGGCGTGGTGGAACGCGCTCAAAATCGGCGGCGGTCCTGCTCCCATTGAAATTGAAGAAGGCTGGCTGATTTTTATACACGGGGTACAGAATACCTGCGGTGGCTACGTGTATTCTATGGGTGCAATCATCGTGGATAGGGACGACCCTACGAAGATACTCTATCAATGCCAAGATTATCTTATGGCACCCGAAGAATGGTATGAAACGAGCGGCTTTGTTGCAAACGTTGTATTCCCTACATGTACGCTTGTGGATGCGGAAAGCGGGAAAATTGCCATTTATTACGGTTCGGCAGATACATATACGGGGCTTGCGTTTACAACGGTAGACAAAGTGGTGGATTATATTAAAAAGCATAGCATATAACGGAGAAATTGTATGAAACAGTTTGTACAGGCAATTTTTTGCCCTCCCAACGATAGGATAGACGAGTTAAATCTGCCCAGTCGTGTGACGGATGAAACTTTTACAATGCTAAAAGAAATGCGGATCAATCGACTGTTCGGCTGGGGGTGGGATTCTCGCCCAGAGACCATCAAAAAGACGTTGGAATTGTGCGAAAAATACGATATCGCTTATTTCTTACAATTAAAAACGGCAGACGAGTATATTTCCACGCCTGTGAATACAAGGAACCAGAAACCGTTTTGTCAGTTAAGCCAAGAAGAAATTGAAGATTTGGATAGACGTTTTATAGAAGAAATAAAAGGATATACTTCTTATAAAGCCTTAAAGGGCGTCTTGTTTGAAGATGAGGTTGGGTATTTGTCTTTTGACGGTGTTTTACACGCAAAAGAAGTGTTTGAGATAGAATTTCCCGACTTTGAATTTCAAACGAACTTTCTTTGCTATACCTTGAACGAGTTGTATTTTTGGGCGAGCTTTGTTTCGGACGATACGGTTGTTCCTGATGAAATAAAGCCGTTTAAGTTGGAAGGAAAGAATGCGATTACCTTTGAAAATCGCTACAATTACTATGGTTTGTTTGTAGACGGTTTGCTTTCCAAGAGTCATTTTGATTTTTTCAGTTTTGATAAATATCCTTTTATTGACCATTGGGAAAACTGCGAACGGTTTATGCATATTTGTTATTTAGACTCCATTGCATTTTTGCGGACGAAAAAGGATGAGTACGGCTCAGCATTTTATGCCTATATCGGCGCAGGACAATGGTTCGCGAACAGCCCAAGGGATATGTTGGAGTCGGAGTTTTACTTATCCATGCATCTTTGCGCGTTATACGGCATTGATGGTTTTGGGTATTTCCCTGGGTTTTATCCCGTAGATTTTGTCGCTTGCGAAGGATATCGTAATTCGAATAACGGCAACGCGGGGCTGATTGACATCAACGGAAAGCCTACGAAATTTTATCATTATTTAAAAAAAGCCAATGCGTATTTTGCAAGAATCGAAGAGGATATTTTGTCGGCGAAATTCCTTGGCGTAAAATCGTATGGGGAATATTATAACGGCTTTACCAAAGAGGATATTAAAGACGTTCAGGACAACGAAGTAATTTATTTTGGTGAGTTGCCGAAATTTTATCAAATGGCAGAGCAAAGTATTCAAGTTTTAGATACGACAAATAATATGGCGGTATCTGAATTTGAAAAAGACGGCAAGAAACGCTTCTATTTGGTGAATATGTCTACGCTGTATCAAAACCAAGCAAAAATTACGTTACCGAAAGGTGCATTTACGATAGAGCGTATCAGTGGGACGGAAGAAAATATCAAAAAAACGATTTTATTGCAATTAGAGGCAGGAGAAGGGATTTATATTATAGAAAATTAAGCTATATGAAAAGCATTTTTCTTGATTTGAGGTAAAGATTATGAAAATTTTGGCAATAGGGAATAGTTTTTCCGACGATTCGATGGAGTATCTATATCCCGTTTTGCAAGCGTTAGGCGTGGAAGACGTCTCGTTGGGGAATTTGTATATCGGCGGTTGCTCGTTGAAGCAGCACGTTGAGAATTTTCAAAGTAATGCGCCTGTATACGAGTATAGAATGAATACGAAGAATGCATGGGAAACGACGTTTGCACATTCTTTGAATGCGGCGGTATGCTCGCAGAAATGGGATGTGATTTCTATGCAACAAGCAAGCCATGAAAGCGGAATCAAAGACAGCTATCAATGCTTGTCTAAACTGGTTGAGTTTGTACGCGCGAATGTAAAAAAAGGTGTAAAGCTTGCATGGAATATGACTTGGGCATACCAAGAAGATTCTACGCACGAGGGCTTTATCAATTATAGCCGTGAACAAAAAACCATGTATTATGCAATTTTAGAGGCTGTAAAACGTTGTGTTATATCCACGGAAGAATTCGTACTCTTATTTCCTGTTGGAACGGCAATACAAAACGCGAGGACGTCTTATTTAGGGGACACGCTGACACGGGACGGGTTTCATTTATCGATTCCGTTTGGAAGATATATTGCGGCATTGACGTGGGCAAGAGTTTTAACGGGGAAGTCGGTGCGAAACATTTCGTATTTTCCTAATGGGATAGGTGAAAAAATGAAGTTCTTGGCGATTGAGTCAGTTGAAAATGCGATAAAGTCGCCCTTTGAGATTACACAATCGGTTTTTGTGAATTTAGAAGAATAACGGTAGTTTGAAAGATGAAGAAATTGCATTTGATTTGTAACGCCCATCTTGACCCCATTTGGCAATGGACGTGGGATGAGGGCATTTCCGCAGTCATCGCTACGTTTAAGAGCGCGGCGGATTTGGCGGATGAATTTGATTATATCTTTTGCCACGGCGAATCGCTCTTATATGAAACGATTGAGAAGAATGCCCCCGACTTGTTTGCGCGCATTCAAAGGTTGGTAAAAGAAGGGAAATGGCATATATCGGGCGGGTGGTATCTCCAGCCCGATTGTCTTATGCCTTGCGGTGAAACGTTCGTAAGGCATATCGCTACGGGGAAAGAGTATTTCCGTGAGAAGTTTGGCATAGAACCGACGGTGGCGACAAACTACGATTCCTTTGGGCATAGCGTTGGGTTGGTGCAGATTATGGCGAAAAGCGGATATAAAGGGTATCTGATTTGCCGTCCAAGAAAAGACGTGCAAATTGAATATCCTTCCCGATTTTTCAAATGGATAGGGCCTGACGGAAGCAGCGTAATCGTTTCCAACTCTTCCACGTATAATTCGGCGCTTGGCGAAGCTGCGAAAAAAATCGAGCAGGAAGCAAGCGGACAAGCGGTCGGTATGCTTGGCTCGGAAAAGGGAGATGGCGAAGTTATCGGCATGGAAGACGTCGATTACGTGCTGTGGGGCGTCGGGAATCACGGGGGTGGACCGTCGAGAAAGGACTTGAAAGATATTGCCGCACTGCATATCGAGAATACGGAAATTTTGCATAGTACGCCTGAGAATTTGTTCGCTGACGATATTCGCGTAGGCGGTGAAGTGAAAAAGTCCTTGGTTACGTGTATGCCTGGGTGCTATTCTTCGATGGCGCGGGTAAAGCAGGCGTATAGACGTACGGAAAATTTGTTTTATGCAACGGAAAAAATGCTTTCGGCGGCGATGCTGGCAGGGTTAAAACCCGACCTTCGCGATTTGAAAGAAGCGGAGAAAAAGCTGCTTTTGGCAAGCTTTCACGATATTTTACCTGGAACGTGCGTTGAGGACGGCGAAAAAGAAGGACTTGGTTTGCTTTCCGCAAGCGACAAAACGTTGAAAGAATATAGAACACAAGCGTTTTTATACTTTGCTATGAATCAGCCTTGCGCAAAAGAAGGGGAATTTCCCATCTTTGTCTTCAACTATTTGCCGTATGAAGTAACGATGCCCGTGGAAGCGGAATTTACGCTTGCCGACCAAAATTGGAGTGATGAAATTTGTTTCATTCCTTGCGTTTACGACGAGGACGGAAAAGAGCTTGTTAGTCAGCAAATCAAGGAAGATTCTACGCTCAATCTCGATTGGAGAAAGCGCATAATCTTTGAGGGGAAATTAAAACCGCTTGGAATTACCCGTTTTTCCGTTCGGGTAAAGCCTTGCGAAATTGAAAAGAAAGTTGCGCAAGCGGTCGCGCTAGAAGACGTGATAAAAAATCCCGCCGAGCTTGCATTATACGACGATACTGCCGACCCTTGGGGAATGAGCCTTGAAGAATTGAAAGAGGTAGGGAGAAATCCCGTTGCATTTCGTTTGATGAATGAAAAGGAAGCGCAGGAATATTGCGGAGTGAACGAGCCGTTATCGCCTGTTCGTGTTATCGAAGATGGAAACGTTTTGACAACGGTGGAAGGCTTGTACAAGGCAGGCAACACAAACGCGGTTTTGCAATATAAGGTGTATAAAAATCAGCCTTTTATGGACGTAAAGGCAACGGTTGAATTTGCGGACAAAAACAAGCTCGTGCGTTTGAAATTTCCTATTCCTGAAACGTTTATCGGCGGTACAACCGTAGGGGATGGACCGTATGTTTGGGAAGAAAAGCCGAATACGGAAATCACTTTCCAAAAATGGGTAGGGGTAAAACGCAATGATGAAGTTTACGGTGTAATCAACGACGGCGTATATGCAGGAAAAGTGGAAAACGGATATATCCATTTGACCTTACTTCGCGGCGCGGGGTATTGTTTTCACCCCATTCCCGATAGGGAATTGTATCCACAAGATAGGTGTTTGCCACGTATCGATTGCGGACGGTATACGTACAATTTTAGGTTGTACAAGGGTACCATGTACGAGATAAATGCCCAAGCAGAGAGGTTTAACCAGCTTCCATATGCGATCAATGTATTTCCTACTGGGCAACAAAATGCGGATTTCTCCCGCGTGAAAATAGAAGGTGACGTACTTCTTTGCGCAATGAAACCGCTGACAGAAGGAAAGTATATCATACGATTATATAATCCGAATGAAGACTGTGCGCTATTCACTGTATCGGTAAACGGTATTTGTGCAAGCGGAGAAGCAAACGCAAGAGAAGTGGTTTCATTGCTTTTAGATAAAGAACAATTATACATAAAAAACGATACGTTTTTTATGTGATTAGGAATAGATATGACGGAATTTGAAAGATGGCTGGAAAAAGTCGAAGATAATGAAATAAAAAACGAACTGCTCTCCGTGGCTAGAAACGAGAAAGAAATTGAGGATAGATTTTATAAATCTTTGTCCTTTGGAACGGGCGGCTTACGTGGAATCATAGGGGCAGGTACGAACCGAATGAATATTTACACCGTTGGTAAGGCAACCTTCGGCTTGGCGGAATACTTGCTTGCAACGGGCGGAAATAGCATCGTTATCGCCTACGATAGCCGTAACAAATCGGCTGAATTTGCTCGTTTGTCTGCGGAAATTATGTCCTATAAGGGGATTAAGGCGTATCTCTTTTCCGAGCTTACGCCTACGCCCGTTTTGTCCTTTGCGGTGCGCTATTTAAAAGCGAGTGCAGGTATTGTCATTACGGCGAGCCATAACTCCAAAGAATATAACGGCTATAAGGTGTATAATTCG
>JAZQGK010000222.1:0-6231 GCA_045539975.1 Candidatus Scatosoma sp.
TATCGTTTGCGTCCTGCGCGATTTGCTTCGCCGTGTCGATTGCCGCGTTCAGCGTAGCAACTTCCTGTGTAATTCTATCGTCAAGTTTCCCGTCTTCCGTTGCAATCGTGTTATTCAAATCCACAACCGCTTGGTCGAGGTTCGCCTGCACCGCATTAATAGCCGCCGTCAAAGTGCTTTCCGCAACCGCAATCTTATCTTCCAACTCGGTCTTTAACTTATCGTTTGCGTCCTGCGCGATTTGCTTCGCCGTGTCGATTGCCGCGTTCAGCGTAGCAACTTCCTGTGTAATTCTATCGTCAAGTTTCCCGTCTTCCGTTGCAATCGTGTTATTCAAATCGATAACCGCTTGGTCGAGGTTCGCCTGCACCGCGTCGATAGCTTCCTGCTTCGCCGTTGCAATCGCGTTGACGAGGTCTTGTCTCAACGTCGCGTCCGCGTCTACGTATGCGTCTTTCACGCCTTCCAAAGCGTCCACTCTCGCGATGATTTCATTAATTTTTTGCGTTACAACTACGCTGTCCGCCTTGTCTGCCACCAACGTTTTCAACGTTTCAACGTCCGTTTCAAGAGCGTCGATTTCCCCGGACAAATCCGCCATGCCAACTTCCAGTTCAATCGTCTTGGAGTCGCCTTTATAGTTCGCCGTTGCCGCATAAGTAACCGTGATTTGTACTTTGTCCTGACCGATAATCAAGCTATCGTCAATCTTCACCGTCGTACCGCTAATGTGCGTACCGCCTACAACGTTCCAAACAGGCGTGCCTTCCGTCGAGTTTACGGAATGTATCAACGCGATTTGGTTACCGGGCAATACCGAAGAAATCGGAGACGAAAGCTCGATAACGAGGTCTGCTTTTTCAATCGTGAGCGTTCTCGTAAACGTTCCGCTGTAATTGCCTTTGCCCGTAATCGTCGCCTCGTACGTGCCAGCACCCACAAACCCGGTTTTGTTCCAAGTCAGGGTATAGTCGGTATCTTTTACAAGCGTCTTGCTGCCGTCTTTCACAACGATAGTAGGCTCGTGTGCGTTACCGTCATAAACAATTTCGGTAAGGTCGATACTAATTTCGCTATCCGAAATGGGTTTTGCGCTGATGGTGAAGCTCTGTTCGCCCGTTCCGCTGTAATTACCTTTACCCGTCACGGTTACCGTGCGCGTTAAAGCGTTTACGAACCCATCGTCATTGCTCCAAGCAAGCGTGTAATCGGTATCAAACACAGGCGTTCTGCCGTCTACCACTACGCTTACCTCGGGTTTCTGTGCTTCGCCGTTGTAGGTCACTTCGCTGGGAAGAGAAAGCACTACGTTGCCGTTCGAAAGCGCGTACGGCGTAACCGTGAAACTGGTGACCGTAAGGTCGCTAATCGAATGATAGTTATCCCCCTCTGCCACGTCAACCTTCACAGTGTATTCGCCCGCACCCTTTACTTCCGTCACTTGCACGCCATTCTTATAAATCTTACTCGTGACCGTACCCATGCCCACTACGCTGTCTTGCGTCGACACGGTAACGGGTTTGTTTTCGCTGCTGTAATTAAGCCCGTTCGGGAATTCCACTTTAAAGTTTTCCGCCGCAGGCGCTGCTTTTTTGATTATGAATACAAGATATTCCGTCGGACTAAAATGCGCCCCCGTAATACCTAATTCGATATATGCTTGCGTCGTCCCTGCATTCACGTTAGAGTATGCGCTGTTATTCAAATAAACAATATCCGCCGCCGTCTTTTCTACTCCCTGCCAATCGCCGGTATAAACGATTTCGTAAGGAGTAATAGGAGAACCCGTATACACGAGCGATTCACCCGCTTTTATCCGAATCGACATCGTTGCGGTATGCGTACAATTTCCGCAAGTTTCAATGATATCCAACTCGGTATAATCATCGCCCGACGCCGGCAAAGAAACGCTTACGCCCTCATACGAAAGCTTATGTGCAACGCTCAATACTTCGTTACAAACCACGCAATAGGTGTATCCGTCCCTTAAACCCGTCATTTCATCAACCGTAACCGGCACGCAAGTATGCGCCGCAGTCGAGGAAGCAAGCCCAGCGCTCTGACCGTCCACGTCAGCAACCGTCCCACCTGTAGTACTATTGACGCCAACGGCGTTTTGCGCATATCCGCTCGCCGTTGCGCAGCCCGCTACGTAATAGTTATTCGAATACGTATCGCCGCCCCCGTTTTCCCCTACAAGAGCACCGGTCAAACGACTTCCCGATACCGTTGCCGCTACGTAGCAATCGCTTATCGTGTTATTCTTGCTGCTCCCTGCGATACCGCCGACCCAGTCAGCGTCATTCACACCGTTTATTCTAACGTCGCTTTCCACACGGCAACCCGTTATCGTTGTGCCATCTCTGGCAATCCCAACGATACCGCCTAAGTAGAGCTCGTCTTCAAAATAAGAGTTCTTCAAGGTCAAATTTTTAACAGTCGCGCCGCTGGTATAAGCGATAAACCCTGTATAAGACCAAGTCCTCTTTGCGTATAAGCCGCTAACGTAATGACCGTTACCGTCAAACGTACCGCTCCACGCCTTGCCCCAGTCCCCGATCGGGTCCCACTCATGCGTCGTACCCGTAGAAGAACCGCCTTCCGTTACCGTGCCGTCGTTATAAATAATATCTTCCAACAAAACGGCACAAGCCGTCAAATCTCCGCTTGTACCCTTGTCGATATACGAACTAAACCAAGCAAGCTCTTCCGCGGTTGTAATCGCATAATATCCTACGTAAGAGGAAGGCAAACCGTATTGACTTAAATTAGCGTCCGTAATCTTCGTAGGCTCGGACTCCGTACCGCTGTAAGGCGCGCTTGCCGCACCCGCGGTGATCGTATCTCTTTGGAATACGCCTTGATTTGCAGAAAGCTCGTAAGCCCCTACCGCCGCAAAAGCCGTCGCAAGTGTTACACCCAGTACTAACGTTTTGATTTTGGTTTTTGCTTTCATTTTTTTATCTCCATTTTTTATTTTCTTTATTACTCATACGCATAACGCGTCATTTTTTGTTTTTGTTGCATTTGCAGATCCCTATAAGATCTTCACCGTGTAAGAAATATTTGCATCCGTGACAACTGTCGTTTTCTATATTGCCCGTGTAGTGCTCGCACACGTCCTGCATATGCGTTACAAACGGGAACCCTTCCGCCGTATATCTTGGACTTTTCACAAAATCCGGGAAGATGGGCATCGGTTCTTGGTATTTCCCTTGCCGATCCTTTTCATCGTAGTACCCGTAATAGATGGAAAAAGTCTCGCCGAAGACTGTTATTCTATTATACAGCGTTCCTTCCTTCGGTGGTGCTTTCATCTTCATTGCTCCTCTTCGTCATTCTTGGCAAAAAGAAACCTGCCATAACGTTTACAATGCCATTATAGCAGGTTTTTTTTATTTGTACACACCCCACACCAGCCTTTTTTCGGCAAACTTTTTTGCCTTTTTTTAGCAAAAAACGGACACCAACCCGTGTCCGTTTTTGCTCTTTTTTAGATAATTCTTAGATAATTTTTATAAAATGTAAGCAAACTCACTCTTATCCAAAACACCCGTTTTATTGACAACCCTTGCAATCGTTTGCTTAATCGTCGATTCGGATACGTACAGCATCGCCGCAATTTCTTTCACGTTGAACCCGAACGCCGACAGCTTGGCAACCTCGTGTTCCTTCGGCGTTAAGTTGGTCGCAATGTATTTATTCCGCACCTGCCCCGAAAGCCTTGCCCAGCCAACGCTGTAAACGCGGTGCAGCTCAGAAACGATAGGAACAGCCTGCTCGTCCAAAAGCGCAATTCGCTCTTCCAACAGCCCGTCAAAGTGCCGCACGTACTCCGTCAATATCCCGTATAACCTGTCCGGCAAAGCCAACGCAATCGCTTTATCCATATGCTTTATCGCCTTTTCTTTCATCCCCGAGTTATGATAAGCCACCGCGCAGGACATACGCAAAAAGATTTCCGGTACCACCGTTTTATCCACGGTCGCTTGCGTGATTAACGGCTCGATGGTGCTCGGAATCATACGCATCAACGCCAACCCTTGCACCCCTTCTATCTGTGCCTGCTTCGAAGCAATCGCAAACGCCGCCATATACAAATATTTGATGTAAAAAACCTTCGCCGACGGGTGCGCGTCCGCAGGCAAAACCTCGAAATTTCCGCTCATAAACCATTCGGGATAGTCCTTATTATCATAGATAGAGCTATCGATAATCGCCAAAGTCAAGGACACGATTTCACGGTCTTTTTCATTTGCGCAAGGCGTTTCAAAAATATGCCTTTTCGCCTCATTCCAAAGCCTTATATCCCCTTTCCAAATCGCGCAAAGCGCCAACAGCATACCGCCGCCCAAAATCGCGTAAAACCCAGAGTGCGAGGATAAAAAGTACCTCGCTTGGTCGTATACCTTATCAATCTCTCCGCGGCGATACGCAATCTGCGCCTGGAACAAAGCATACGCCTCGGGGTTATTTATCAACATTTCCGCGCATTGATCCGCCGCGCCTGCCTTATCATAAAGGTTTGTCATATCCAAAAACGGGCTCTTTTTCGGCATGGGCATGTGCGGTTCTTCCCCCTTTGCCGAACTGGGCAACACCGCCCTTTGCGGTATCATCCACGATTTCCCAAAACGCACCGCGCCCTTGATTTTTTCTTGATTGCAAAGTATTTGTACCCGCCTCGGCGTCACTCCCCACTTTGCCGCCGCTTCTTTCACTGTGATGTATTCCATACCCGTCTTACTCCTTTTTTGCGGATTTTTGTTCGCTTTTGCGAACTTTTTTCATGTGTGTATATTCGCTTTTGCGAACTATTTTATTGTTTCATTGTTCGTTTTTGCGAACTTTACAATATTATTATACATAAAAAACTATACTTTGTCAAGACGAAAATAGAAAAAAACGGAGCTTTTACAAATAAAAACTCCGTTTGATAAATGCATTTTTCACGTAACGTTACGCCGATTTTTTGGCTTTGCGGTTTTTAAACCAAGCGATAAGCTCTTTACAGTACACACACGCGAGGTAAATCGCGATGATAGGCACGCACAAAAGCATATACCAATAGGCATGCGGAATGAGATTATAAAAGAGCTGCATAACCGGATTTTCAGGGTAAAGCGAGTACATATAATTGACTTTTATCACGTTTCCTGCATAATCCAGCACGTTATTTTTAACACAATACGCATTAATGCCGATATTAATAAAGTGAATAATCGTAAAAGAAACCAACGTAATCGCGAGGGTGGAAAGAATACATTTCATATCCTTTTTAACAAGCTTAAGCAGGAACATCAAAATAGGAATGCCAAGCTCCAAGGTATGCGGGAAGTAGTAGAACGCAAACGTCCAACTAAAAATCTCGAAATTCGCCTGCGCCGTATTGACGACAAGAGCGCAAAACGCGCCAAGCGCCCAAAGCAACAGTAGATTGCTGAGAATTTTATTTTTGGTAAACACCGCAAAAGGCAACACCATGGCGGTAAGGGAGCACAAATGGAAAGGCAAATATTCCAAAGGCGAGTCCCATGTCACGAGGTTAAAAATAATTGCGGCGATTCCCGAAAAGGAAAGTATGCCCAACACGATGATTTGGATTTTTTGCGAACAGCGCCGCAACCCAAAATACAAGCCAACAATAATGCCAACCGAAAGCAATAAGGTTGCAATATGTACGAGCCCAAACGATCCCCAAAGCATTTTTTCACCTCATTTTTCTTGCGTATTTGTATTATCATTATAACATATTGTTTTTTGCTTTGCAAGCTTTTGTTAAATAAAATACACAATTCCTTTTCACCGCCTTTTTGCACTATCAAGCGGCTTTAAACTAAAAAAATTGAGGTTTATTCTCGCATTTCCGCTATTTTTCGCAAAAACTTTTCATTAGCCTCATTTCATCCATGCCCTAAAAATTGATACAACTTTTTCTTATGCCTACGCATACGAACTACTTGTCCGTACTTTTTTATTTGCGAGTTACATATATTCCTATAATGAAACGCATTTTCTAGACACACGCGGAAATATAAAATGCATGAATTTCTAAAACAGCCAACTGCTTAACAGGAACCCATTTTTTGCAAAAATAAATATCCACTGGCATAGCCAGTGGTTTTTACTTTTCGGGCATAGCCCTAATACTACCAGCGGGGCACAAGTGCCCTTTCGGGGTGCCTGGCAGCGTGCTTTAATTACTTGCCACCCTTGAAAGGGTCATTTGGG